>OY770029.1:0-227500 GCA_963669445.1 Rhodospirillales bacterium | reverse complement strand
TGCAGGCTCATCGCTTCTCTTTCCGCTGAACCGAACTTTGGGCCGTGCCATCCACCTGGCCCGCCAGCGCACGATAGTCGTCGTGACGCAAGACGGCCAGCTGCTCATCGACCGCTTCCTGTGGACTACCGAGCAATGCCAGCAGTTCCGCCCCCAGACGCAGACTGCCTTCGACCGCTTCGGGAACGGCGGTCACCACGCCCTTGGCTTTGAAACGATCGGCCTCGGCAACGTCTCTGGCCCTGGCCAGGATCGGCAGGTCCGGCCAACGCTTAAGGGCTGCCTCCACGGTGTGCTCGGCCGCCTGCGAACCATCCAGGGTGACCACAAGCGCGCGCGCACGTTCGGCCCCGGTCGCTTCCAGGATCTCAGAACGGCTGGCATCGCCGAAGAAGACCGGCAGATTCTGCTGGCGGCAGCGGATGACGCGCCGCGGGTCCATGTCGAGCGCGACGAAGGCGATGCCTTCACTGGCCAGGAGCTGGGCCACGGTCTGCCCGACCCGACCATAGCCGGCGACGATGACATGATCGTGCAGCTCGTGGCTCTCCTCGCTGATCTGCTCACGCGCGGCTGCCGGCGGTCGCGAAAGCGACTGGGCCGCGCGGCGCCCGAGCCAGAAGAAACTGGGAGAAAGCGCCATGGTCACGCCGACGATCGCGGCCACGAAACTGGCGAGTTGCAGCGGCACCACGCCTTGCAGAACGGCAGCGGCGAGCGCGACGAAGGCGAACTCGCCGGCCTGCGCCAGGCCGCCGCCACAGCGCAGCGCCACCTCCCAGCTCTGCCCGGTGATCCGACACAGCAAGGTTGCGATCACCGCCTTTCCCAGCAGCAACGCCAAGGCCAATCCCAGGATCTGCGGCCAGGCGGCGAGGATGATGTCGAGATCGAGCGATACCCCGATGTAGATGAAAAAGAGCCCAAGCAGCAGCCCCTTGATCGGCCGAAGGTCGGCTTCGACCTGATGGCGGAAGGCCGAGCCAGAGAGCACCAGGCCGGCAAGAAAGGCGCCCAGCGCCATCGAGAGGCCGGCCAGCGAGAGGAAATAGGCGCCGCTCAAGACCGTCGCCAAAGCCAGGCCCACCAGCACTTCGTGATTGCGCGCACCGGCCACCAGCCGATAGAGCGGCTGCAGCAAAAGACGTCCGATGGCGAAGGCCACCACGATGGCCACGACGGCCTTGCCGAGTGCACCAAGCGCCAGGCCAAGCACATTGTCGCTGTCGCTGGCCAAGACCGTGACCAGTGTGAGCAGCGGCACGATGGCGAGGTCCTGCAGCAGCAGGATGGAGAAGGTAACCCGTCCGTGTCGCGCTGCCATATCGCCGCTCTCGGTCAGATGCTGCAGCACGATAGCGGTGGAGGAAAGCGCAAGAGCGCCGCCAATGATCGCCGACGTTGGCCCATCCAATCCTATTGCCAAGCAAACCCCGGCGATGATGACGGCAGTGACGCCGACCTGCAGACTGCCCAGGCCAAAGACCAGGTTGCGCAAAGCCACCAGGCGCGCCAGCGAAAGCTCCAAGCCGATGAAAAACAGCAGGAACACCACTCCGAGTTCAGCCAAGAAGGCCAGCTCAACAGGCGCAGCCAGTCCGAAGCCGTCCGGGCCCAGAAGGACACCGGCCATCAGATAGCCGACGATCGATCCCAACCCTAGGCGCGGCACCAGAGCGACGATGACCACGGCGGCAGCAAGGAAGATCAGGATCTCGGCCAACTGCGCATGCTCGTGCATTGCCTTCGTCCCTCCTACCGCTGGGTTGCGCCTTGAGACAGACTTGGATCCGCCCGCATTCTACCTGGCCTGCCTCACCCGTCTTGCCAAGCAGGCTTGCGCTTGCCTAGGAAGGCGGCAAGCCCCTCCTGCCCCTCCTCCGTCGCGCGGATGGCGGCAATACGCGTTGCCGTGTTCTCGATCACGCCGGCATCGATGGGGCGATCGACGGAGAACAGCAGATCCTTGGCAGCCGCCAAGGCAGCCGGGCCGGCGAGAAGCAGTGCGTTCAAGACCTCCTCCACGGCAAGGTCCAGCGCCTCCACCTCGACCAGGCGATGCAACAGCCCCAGCCGCAAAGCCTCCTCTGCGGCAAAACGCTCCGCGGTTAGGAAGTAGCGACGGGCTGCACGTTGACCGATGGCTTTCACGACATAGGGACTGATCACGCCGGGAACGAGGCCCAGCTTGACCTCGGACAGCATGAAGCGCGCGGCCGGCGTGCCGATGGCTATGTCGCAGCAGGCAACCAGCCCGACACCGCCGCCGAACGCAGCCCCCTGCACGCGCGCGATCGTCGGTTTCGGTAGGCGGTCCAAGGTCTGCATCAGGCGCGCCAGGGCCTTGGCATCGGCCAGGTTTTCCGCCTCTCCATAGCCCGCCATGCGCTTCATCCAGTTGAGATCAGCGCCGGCGGAGAAGGACTTACCCTCGGCTGCCAGGACCAGAGCACGCGCCGAAGGATCGCGGCCAACAGTCTCCAAGGCCTCGGTCAGGTCGGCGATCATGGCGTCATCGAAAGCGTTATGGACGTCGGCACGGGTCATGGTGAGCCGGGCTATGCCCCGAGCGTCACTCTCCAGATGCAACATGCGCCACTCCTCTTTCCTGTCCGGTGAAGCTCTCCATTGGCCCCTAGACCAAGCGTGACAGCCTACATGGCTGCTGCCCGATTCCGGCAGACCCCCGGCCAAATCGGGGTTGATAATCTCACTCTGACGCGACCGTAGCCTGAGGCAACAGGGAGGAACAGCGCAGATGCAGAGAGACGCAACCGAAGGCCTGCCCGATGCCGAAGCCCTGGCTGCGGCAGAAACTCTCGTGCGGGACGTCATGCCACCGACGCCGAGCTATCGCTGGCCCTTGATCGAAGCGCGGCTCGGCGCCGAAGTCTGGGTAAAGCACGAAAACCACGGGCCATTGGGTGCCTTCAAGATCAGGGGCGGTCTGGTCTATCTGGATGGCCTCTTGCGGCGCGAACCCGACTGCCCAGGCGTCATCGCGGCCACACGCGGCAATCATGGCCAATCGATCGCCTTTGCCGCGGCACGCCTGGGCCTGCGCGCCGTCATCGTCGTGCCGCACGGCAATGCGCGGGAGAAGAATGCGGCAATGCGCGCGCTGGGCGCAGAATTGATCGAGGCCGGCGAGGATTTTCAGGAGGCACTCGAAGAGGCCCGGAACCGGGCGCGACAAGAGGGACTGCATCCCGTTCCCTCCTTCCACCGCGATCTGGTGGCAGGCGTCGCCAGCTACGGTCTTGAGCTGCTGCGTTCTGCGCCAGAGCTAACCCGCGTCTATGTACCGATCGGACTGGGTTCGGGGATTTGCGGTCTGGCGGCAGCGCGTGCCGCGTTGGGTCGAACCTTCGACCTGGTTGGGATCGTCAGCGCAGGGGCGACCGCTTATCGCGATTCGCTGGCCGCAGGCGAACTGGTCTCGCGAGCGGTCGACACGCGCCTCGCCGACGGCATGGCCTGCCGTACGCCGAACCCCGAAGCCTTGGCCTTGATCGAACGCGAGGTGGCCCGGGTGGTCACCGTGAGCGATGCGGAGATTGCCGAGGCCATGCGCCTCTATTTCTCCGCCACGCACAATGTCGCGGAAGGTGCAGGAGCAGCAGCGCTAGCGGCAGCGCTGCAGGAGGGTGCCGGGCCGGAGGATAGGCTGGGTCTGATCCTCTGTGGCGGCAACATCGACAGCGATCTTTTCTGTGAGGTCCTAGCTGGAAAGATCTGAACGACCTCTCAAAGCCGACCACCAACGATGCGGCGGCAGGTCGAGCCAAGCATGCTTTGCGTTCAAGACGTAGCGGGCCAGAGCCAGCACGATGAGGGCGCAAAGCACGGCCGAGACCACCACGTCGCTAAGATAATGCGCCGCCGTGACCATGCGCGAAAAGCCCACCAGTGCGGCGGCCGCGACTATGGGAAGGCGCAGGCTGGGTACGGCCAAGGCCAGCACCGTGGCCACGGTCACAGCGACCTGGGTATGGCCGGATGGAAAGGAATCCCAAGGCCGGCCCTCGGCCAAGCGACCCAGGCCGTAGTATCCATCGGAAAAGAAGGCTTTGGGCCGCGCGCGGCCGATCAGGGCCTTCAAAAGGTGCACCACTGCCCCGGTTGCCGCCAGGCTCACGAGTAAGAGCAAACAATAGCGTCCGACCCATGCCCACCAGGCAGAGAGCCTCGCCGCACCCTGCCGTCCCCAGAGGCTGATCAAGTAGAGCAGCAATGCACCGAAGATCCAGCCTTCGGCACGGCCCAGCTCACCGATCGTGTCCAATGCCGGGCGGACCAGCGCCCAACTCGAGTTACGCAGATAGATCGCCAACGGCAGATCGACGAAGAGGATTAACACCACTGTGGCCGTGAGCAGAACCAGTCCGCCATAGATCAATGGCCGGCTCGCCACCCAGCGGTCGAATTGCTGCAAGACGCTCAAGGCGCCCGCCCATAGAGGGTGATCTGGTCGCGCCTGCCCTTGGAATAGTTGATACCGCTGAGCTCGGTCTTGGCCAGCGGCGTAACGCCCAGGGCTTCGCTGTCTTTCAGGAAGGCTTCCCGATCCCGCGCCGTGACCGCCACCAGCGCATCGGGTCGCTCGGCCAGATAGTGGGCTGCCTCGCCGGCAGAGAGGAGCGCGGTGTTGGTGTCGGTCAGAAACACGAGGCTCGGTTCGTGATAGCCCACGCTGGCCAAGGGCGGCGCGTCGGGCGCCTTGAACTCCTGATAGGCCGCCGCCAGTCGTGGAGAGATCCACAGGAAGGAGAGTTTGGGGACATAAAGGCTCATGCCCCAGGCCATCACCAAGGCCACCATCGGCGCCCCCCAAGCCAAGGCGCCGAGCGGGCGTCCACGCCAAGCCAAGGCGCCACTAACATAGGTTGCTGCTAGAACCAGCAAAGCAGCGACCACGCCGGGACCGACAGCGGCCTCGGCCCCGAAGGTGAGCGGCAGCCAGACGATGCCGACGGCAATCGCCGTGCCGCCGAGGAAGGTCAGCACCGCGAAAGCCTTGGCCAGGCGACCCTTGAGCCAAGCGCTGCCGGCAAAGGCCGCCCAGGCAACCAGTAGGGTCAGTGCCGGATAGGTCGGCAGGGTGTAGTGCGGCAGCTTCGTCGGCGTCAGCTCGAAAACCAACCAGCTAGGAATGAGCCAAGCCAGCAGGAAGGCAAGCCCCGGCATTTTGCGCCGCGCCTGCCAGGCTGCGATAAGCGCTGGAACGGTGAAGATTGCCGCCGGCCAGAGTGCCACGAGTTGAACCCCGAGATAGAAACCGGGTGGCTGGCCATGCGACTCGACCCCTTGCAGCAACTTTGGAATCAGATCTTCATTGGCGGCACGCATCAAGAACCCTTGATCCTGCAAGGTGATCGCGATGTACCAGGGGGCGGCGATCAACAGCATCAATGGCAGACCATAGAGAGGCCGCAGCGCCGCCAGCCAACGCCAGCGCCGCGTCGACAGGCAGAGCACCAAAAGCGTCAGACCTAAAACCATAGGCGCCAAGGGGCCCTTGATAAGAATGCCGAGGCCTAGGCCGATCCAAAAGCAGAGTGCTGTGGCAAATCCCGCCGGGCCGGCCTCATCCCGTGCCATCCAAGCCCGGGCCAGGCCGAGCTGCGCTAATGTAACGGAGAAGAGCAGCATGGCGTCGGTCTTGGCGTTCACCGCCTCGACTGCGACGACAATGCAGCCGCCAAGTAGAGCCGCTGCCAGCAGGCCTTGCCCGCGCCCAAACAGCCGTTGACCGATCGAAAAGGTCACGAGGACGGCAAAAATGGCGCCAACCAAGGAGGGCAGACGATAGGCCCAGATCTCGTGCGATCCAGCTTGTCCGGTAACCCAGACGGCAGCCGTTTGTAACCAGTGGATGCCGGCGGGCTTCTTGTTACGCGGTTCGTGCTGGAACTGGATGGCAATCAGGTCGCCGCTCTCCAGCATCTGCAGCGAGGCCTGAGCGAAGCGCGACTCGTCGCGGTCCAGCGGCGGCATGGACAAGAGGCCGGGCAGCGCGGCGACGAGGACCAGCAGCACCAGGAAGAGTCTGGGACGACGAAGGATCCAGTCGACCCAGATACGGAGACCTGGGGTGCTGGAAGCGCCTTGGCTCGGGGAGGCTGCCCCGGGGCGCGCTATGGCCTGGTGCTCTAGCATCGCATGGGCATATAGCAACTCCAGCGGTTGACAACAGGCTCCGCGGACGATTTTGGTGCAGCAGAACGCATATCAGCCCCGAACGGTGGACCGCTCGTGGCGCTCCCCTCGTTCCTGAGAGGCTCTGAAGAGCGATGCCCCCGAAATCACAGGCCCCGAAATCACAGGCCCCGAGATCACAGGCCCCGAGCGATAAAGCAGAAGCCAGCGGCGCTGACCCTCAGACGTCACCCAATGTCCCTTGGGTCAGTCTGGTCATACCAGCACTGAACGAGGAGGAGAACATAGCACCTCTGGTGACTGAAATCGCCGCAGCCATGGACGGTAAGCACGACTATGAGATCCTCTTCATCGACGATGGCAGCGATGACGGCACTGCTGCCGTAATCGAAGGCCTGATGACCGACGCGCAAGCGCCGGCAGCCGGCCGGATTCGCTTGGTAAAACATGGGCAGCGGGCTGGAAAATCGGCTGGCCTGCTGACCGCTGCACGGGCCGCGCGTGGCACCTTGCTGGTCACGATGGATGCCGACCTTCAGAACGACCCTCTGGATGTCCCGGAGATGCTGAAGGCCTTCGAAGCGGGCGGCGGGCTGGGAACGGTCGGCGTGGTGGCCGGTCAACGCCGGCGCCGACGCGACACCGTACTGAAGCGCCTCTCCTCACGCACCGCCAACCGCATCCGCCGCGCCCTCTTGAAAGACCGCACGAAAGACACCGGTTGCGGCTTGAAGCTGGTTCCCCGCGACATCTTTCTAGAGCTGCCGCACTTTGAGGGAATGCATCGTTTCATACCGGCGCTGGCGGCGCGGCTCGGCTATAGCATCGAGTTGCAGAGCGTGAACGACCGGGAACGGGTGGCTGGTGTCAGCAAGTACGGCTTTTGGAACCGGTTGTGGGTTGGAATCGGGGATATGCTTACAGTCTGGTGGCTCATTCGCCGCTACCGCAAACCCGGGCAGAGCGTCGAAGTCACCACCAAGTGACCTTTCAGACGCCTTTCCCGCAACAGGAGACCTTAGCATCGTGGATGAAACCGCCGTCGCCTGCGCAGCCGCAATCCCTCTCATCTGGCTGATCGTCGGTTTCACCGGCCAAGCCCTTTTTTCCGGTCGCTTCCTGATC
Organism: Rhodospirillales bacterium; assembly: GCA_963669445.1. GTDB lineage: Bacteria > Pseudomonadota > Alphaproteobacteria > Kiloniellales > JACOMY01 > JACOMY01. The sequence goes on along the minus strand of OY770029.1, from coordinate 220,216 downwards.
CAATGGATCGTCAGCGAACGGGCCAAGCGCTCGATGGTTCCGACCGCCTTTTGGCTGTTCTCCATCGGCGGTGGCGCGGTCATGCTGGTTTACGCCATCTACCGCGAGGACCCGGTCTTTATCTGCGGCCAGGCGGCCGGCCTGTTGATCTATGCCCGCAATCTCTGGTTCATCATGAAGAACGCCCGGGACAACAGCGCCAAGCCACCGCGCACGGTCTAATGTCGCCGGCGCTCGCGCGACCCAAGACGCGGTGTTACCAGCCGCCGGTCTTGACCCAGGCGGCCAAGGTCTCCAGGCGGTCGTTGCCCCAAAAGGCCTCGCCGTCGACCAGCATGTAAGGCGCACCGCAAACACCCAGCGCAACGCTCTCTTCAACCTCGCGGCGAAGGCGTGCCTTGAGGGTTGGATCCTGCAGTCCCTGGGCTAAGGCCGTGTCGTCCAGACCGACTTCCCGCGCCACGGCGAGCGTGCCGGCAGGCGCGGCGATGTCGCGATCCTGCTGCCAGGCTGCACGATAGAGTGCGTGAACCAGGGGTCCCGTCAATTCCGGTTGCCTTTCCTGCGTCCAATAGACCGCGCGAGAGGGCGCCAGCGAGGCAAAGGGAAAGTTCGAGGGTAGGCTGTAGGGAATGCCGTACTGGCGGGCGCTGCGCTCCAGATCGCGGCGTGCGTAGTCGCCCTTCAAAGGGATATGCAACAGCGGTTGCGACCCGGTCTCCCTAAAGGTCGCGCCCAAGAGAATGGGTTTCCAAAGAATGGGCCGCGCCAGCTGTTGGGCAATCGCCTCAACGCGCTCGCTGGCGAGATAGGCATAGGGACTGGAAAAGTCGAAGTAGAAGGAGATTGCGTCGGTCATCGTCGCCATCAGCGTTCAGGCTCCAGGTTGAGGAAGGTCAGAATCTGTGTGAGGGCAGCTTCGGCGTGCTCACCCTCCAGCAGCGCCTGACCATGATCGCTGCCATCGAATTCGATCAGCGTCTTTGGCACGCTTGCCTCTTCAAAGACACCATAGGCTCGATCCTTGAAGAAATCGGCCTTGGCGACGAGGACAAGCTTGGCGATACCAGGTGCCGTCAACTCCGGGCCTGTGGCCGGCGCCAGGAGAACCACATGCCTGACATTTTGCGGCGTCTCCCTTGCCAAGGTTTGGAGGATAGCGGCACCGCCGATGGAGGCACCGATCAAGGCAATCTCCTGCTGCCCTTGCCGAGTAAGCCGGTCGACCGCGGCCCTGACGTCGGCTCGCGTGGACTTGGAGAGCGAGAGCACAGTCAAGTCGCGCTCCTGCAGGACACGCGCAAAGGCATCCCAGCTCTCCATCGTTGCACCGCTTTGATGCACCAAGACGGCCGCCCGTCCAGGCGCTGCATCATAGAGCAGGGCCTCCTGCACCTCCCCATGAGGCAAGGCAAGCTGGACAACCTCCTGGGCGCGTACAGCAGCTGGAACGAAGCCAATCAAGAGAGCGGCCAATAGGGTTCCGTGCAGCAAAAACACTGGCTCCTCCCAGACCGGGATGAAGGCAGGTCGAGACGACCCAAAAATCCGCATCCCAGTCAATTTCCAAGGCTTAAGAGCACGGAGAATTGGCCGCATCCGCGGCGCTTCCTAGCCCTGTTGCTGGGCAGGCGTTATCCAACCGATCATGGCACCGACGGCATCACGCAAGAGCGCAATGCGGCCGACACCGGGGACATCGAAGGCAGGCCGCATGATCTCGCCGCCAGCATCCGCCACCTTCTTCAGGCGCGCATCGATGTCGTCCACCTCGATATAGGACATCCAGTGGGTCGGCGCATCGTCAGGAAAGCCCCGTGATTCACTCATCTCCATCATACCGCCGACGAAGGCTTCACCGGAATGGATGATCCAATAGGTCCCGTCGGGCATCGGCATGCCCTCGAAGGTCCAATCCAGGCAGTCGCCGTAGAAGGTCTTGGCCTTCTCGACGTCATGAGTCATCAGCTCGTTCCAGTGAAAGCTTCCGTGACCGGGCATGGTTTGTTCTCCTCCTTTGGGTCCAGCATCAACGACAGTCTAGCCGGAAAAGGAGCGGAGACCAAAGCGCTTCAATGATGACGTTTTTGCTACCCAAAGAGCTCTTGGTCGATGTCTTCGCACTCGACCAAGTCGCCCTTAGGGCTGCCGAAAAGGTTGGCATAGTCGCGCAGGATGGTCAGCTCCATCTCGCTATTCGAGAAGACAATGCCCAGATCGCTGTCTTCCTGCGCCATCTCACTTGTCTGTTCGCCGATCTCCAATTGGATGGTCGGACTGCCGGCGAAGAAATAGACCTTGAACTCGCTGTCATCGGCGCAGCGATAAGTCACCACATCGCCGGTGGGATCGCGCGGCGGCTCAGACGGGCCGCAGGCCGCGAGCGCACCGAGCCCAAGGGCCAATGCAGCACCCGCCCTCAGGCCACGCGGCAGAATACGAAAGTCCTTACTCCTTCTCATGCCCACCAATCTGCAAAGCGAACTCTAGGAGTGCAAGCCCCGATTCGCGGTTCAGCCTCTCAACCATCCAGCAGCTCAGCGCGTCTCCGGCTTGCCGTAGGCGAAGCTGGCGTCGCGCAGCTGTGTGGCATTGACCACCTTTTCCACCTTGAAACGGCTGATCGGATCCTCCTCGGGGGCTGAAATCTCAACTCCATCAATGGCCTCCGCAGTGCAGAGCTGTGCCGAAAATGGGACTTCAAGCACGGTGAACGCTCCCTCAGCGGCCGGGCTCACATACTTTACCGATCCATTGAAGTCCGGGCAGTCGATCGAGAGGTTCGTCATCTTGACGGTGAAGAGCGGCTCTGCCTCGCGCTGGGCGATGGCCGTCAGAACACCATCCTCTTCCAACTGTACAGCCAGACCTTCACGCATGCGCCAGCCGTAGTGATTGTTCATGGCCTCGGCGGCCGCTGCCGGCCCAAAGACACCGCCAAGGACATAGCGACCGGGGATGCCGGAAGAAGAGACGTGGTTATCCACATTGACGTAAAAATAGGCGGCACTGTAGGGCGCCAGACCATAGCCTTTGGGCACGCTGTAGAGATTGATGCCGCCGGTGTAGCCTTCGAGCGGTTTCAGGCCGTCCGGCAGAAGGGCATCGATCGCCTCCGATTCCCAGGTGACGCTGACGAGGGTGGCGTCCATGCCTTTCATGATATAGGGCGGCGGCGGTGCCGGTTTGCTCTGGGCCACAGCACCGCCGGCAGCCAGGGTCGCGGTCGCAATGAGACCAAGAGTGGCGCCGGCAAGGCGCAGAACGCTGCTTGAGCGCATATCAGTAAGCTCCCGATTTGGCTTGTTCTTCTGGTTGGCCGGCACGCTAACGATCAAGCGCGCGCGTCGCTAGGACATATGAAACGAACCTGTCACTTGGCAAGAGCAAGGCCACAATCAGGTGGTTTCGTGCACCGCGGCCTCAGCTCGCCATGGCAGGGGAAGCAATCTGCGCTCTTTTTCAACAGGCTAACGCCGAAATCTATCGACGAGACCTTTCGGTTCGATACGATCCTACTCTAGGTTGGCTCCATCGAGAACAGGAGGAGGGTCGCATGCGGCCGACTGAATTGATGCGTGGCGCTCCACCCCCGGCGGACCAGCAGGTCAGTCTGGCAAATTGGCGCGAAGCCCCCTTCAGCAGCTGGAGCTTCCATAACGTCCGCCGCCTGCTGCCGACCGAAGGACTGGCACCCAGCCTCTGCAGCCGTCCCTATAGCCTGCAGAGCCGTGATCTGGATCGGCTCCCCGTTACCGGCGAGACGGGCCAAGCTTCCACGCTCGCAAACCTCCTCAAAGAGACCTACACCAGCGGCTTTCTGGTGCTACACCGCGGCCAGCTGGTTTTCGAGTGGTACGACCGCGGCCTCTCGGCCGAGCGACCGCACATCATCTTTTCGGTCACCAAATCGGTGGCCGGTGCTCTGGTCGGAATCCTGGCCGACCGGGGCTTGCTGGATCCCGAGGGCCCTATCATTGACCTTCTGCCGGAGGTCGCGGGGTCTGCCTACAGCAATGCCACGATCCGTCACCTCTTGGACATGACCGTTGGTTGCAGCTTTGTCGAAGACTATGAGAACCCGACGCCCGAGTATCTTGCTTATCGGGCGGCATCCGGCTGGAACCCCAGCCCGGATCGCGACCGGATGGATCAGCGCAGTTTCCTAGCCGCGCTCGCGCCCGGCGGTCCACCGCATGGCTATGCCTTCAAGTACGTCTCGCCAAACAGCGACCTTCTTGGCTGGGTGATCGAGCGGGCTGCCGGCATGAGCTTTGCCGCGTTCCTGTCCCGCGAGATCTGGCAGCCCATGGGCGCCGAGGGCGAGGCCTACATTACCGTTGATCGTCTGGGTGCGCCGCGTAGCGCCGGCGGCCTCTGCGTCACCGGCCGCGATCTAGCGCGGTTTGGCGAACTGATCCGCCTGCGCGGCTGTCTGGGCGGCAAGCAGATCCTACCACGCTGGTGGGTCGAGGATATCTTCGAGAGTGGCGATCGCGAAGCCTGGCAGCGCGGCAATTTTGCGGAGTTCCTGCCGCAAGGGCGCTATCGCAGCAAGTGGTACCAGCTGGGCGATGCGGAAGGCACGCTGGCCGGCATCGGCATCCACGGGCAATGGCTGGTCATCGACCCAAAGCATGAGACGGTCATCGTCAAGCTTTCAGCCCACCCGGTAGCCAGCAACGAGGGCGCCGACAAGGTCCTGGTCGCCGCCTTCAAGACGATCAGCGCGACGCTCGCAGGCTGATTTTGCCGAGCGCTAGGATGACTTGGCGGCACTGATCCCAAAGGGCCCAGCCCAGGCCAGACCCTCGCGCGTCTCGGCTCGTGGCCGGTACTCGCAGCCGACCCAGCCGGCATAACCCAGGCTATCCAGCTTCGGCAGCAGGCGGTCGTAGGCGACCTCCCCTCCGTCTGGCTCATGGCGGTCGGGAACCCCGGCGATCTGGATATGCCCGATATAGGGTAGGTTCGCCTCAAAGCGTCGCTGCAGATCGCCCTCCATGATCTGGCAGTGGTAGAAGTCCATCTGCAGCCAGACGTTGGAGCGATTGACCGCATCCAGGACCGAGATCGCATCACTCTGGAAGGAGAGGTGATAGCCCGGCATATCGCGCTGATTGATCGGTTCGATGGTCAAGTCTATCTCGTGCGGAGCGAAAAAATCGGCCGCCTTGGTCAGGTTCTCGATATAGCGCGAACGGTTTGCCGGCGGCGCGATTCCGGCCATCACATGCAGCCGTTTGGCATCCAGCGCCTTGGCATAGGGCAAGGCGGTCTCGAGGCTGCGGGCGAAATCCAGCGCACGACCGGCAAGGGACGCCATCCCCCTCTCGCCGGCGGCGAAATCCCCGGCCGGCAGATTGAAGAGGGCGATCTCTACGCCCGCTGCCTTTCTGGCCGCAGCGACAGCCTCCGGGCTTTCTTCATAGGGGAAGAGAAACTCCACCGCCTTGAAGCCGCAGTCGGCCGCCGCTGCGAAACGCTCTAGGAACGGCAGCTCGGTAAACATCATGCTGAGATTGGCAGCCAGGCGAGGCATCGTGGAAGACTCCTGCAGCGAACTTCGGCCGGACTATGCCACGCTAGTGCAACGCAGCATACAACGCGCCTCAGGGTTGGACACCTTGGCGCGGCAACGGTCCGCAGCCCTGTCGAAAGGCAACCGCTCAGCGGTCGTAGTACTCGCGATACCAACGCACGAAGGCAGCGATCCCCTCGCCCACCTCGACCTCGGGGCGAAAGCCGGTCAGCGCCTGCAGGAGCGAAATGTCGGCATAGGTTCGCGGCACGTCGCCGCGTTGTCTGGGCAGATAGCGCCGCTTGGTCGGCATGCCCAGAACCCGTTCGATCTCGTCGACAAAATCCAAGAGCCCCACCGGCGCGCCGCGACCGATGTTCACGGCCCTGAAGGGTGCCGAAGGGCTGACGCCAGGCTGCCCGATTGCCGGCGGCGCCGCTTCGGCCAGCAGGGCGACGGCGCGGACGATGTCGTCGACATAGGTGAAGTCGCGCTCCATCTGTCCGCCGTCATAGACCTCGATCTCCTCTCCTTCCAAGGTCGCACGCACAAACTTGAAGAGCGCCATATCGGGCCGCCCCCAGGGGCCGTAGACGGTAAAGAAGCGCAACATGGTGATCGGAAGGCCCCAGATGTGGGCCTGGGCGTGCCCCATGGCCTCCGCCCCCAGCTTGGTCGCGGCATAGAGGGTCAAGGGCTGCTGCGTTGGCTGCGACTCGGAAAAGGGCATGTCCTCGTTGCCGCCGTAGACAGAACTGGTCGAGGCCATCAGCAGATGCTTCACCCCAGCCGCGCGCGCCAGCTCCATGACGTGAAAACTGCCGATCAGGTTGGCATCGACATAGGCTTCGGGATGCTCAATGGAATAGCGCACGCCGGCTTGCGCGGCCAGGTGAACGACAATCTCGGGCTCAGCCTTGCCGAAGACGGCGGCCAAGGCAGCGCGATCTTCAAGCCGCCCCTCATAGGCCGTGAAACCTTCGATACCAGAAAGTATCTCGTGACGGCGGCGCTTCAGGGATACGTCGTAGTAGTCCGTCATCCCATCAAAGCCGGTGACCCGCAGGCCCGAGCTCAGCAGCGTCTGCGCCAAGTGAAAGCCAATGAAGCCGGCCGTTCCGGTCACCAAGACGTTTGTCATCGCCTAACCATCTGCTCCTTCATCCCGCGGTCCGCTGCCCCGCAGTCCGCTGCCCCGCAGTCCGCTGCCTTGCAAGAGCAACCTGCCGGCGCGACTGTCAAGACCGAGATGCCAAGGGCTGCTCTGCAGCCAGGCGCTCGATCGCTACAGGGCCCAGTAAGTGAGCCCCTCGGCTTTCGCCGCTGCCGGAAAGGCTGCCTTCAAATCCAGAAGGAGACCGCCCGGTCGCAGACGTTCGGCCAAGCCTTCAGCACCCAGCGACCTGTAGGCCGCATGCGGTACGGCAAGGATCAGAGCATCGAGATCCTGAACTGCAGCCAGAGAACCGGGCGCACTGCCGAAATCCTGTTCCACGATCTTGGCGTCAGCCAGAGGGTCATGCAGCAAAGGGGCTACACCAAAAGCACGCAGTTCCTCTACCAAGTCCACGACTTTGGAGTTGCGGAGGTCGGGCACATCCTCCTTGAAGGTGAGTCCCATGACGGCGACTCGCGCCTTTGTCATGCTGAGGCCGGCCTGCGCCAAGAGCTGCACGGCCTTGCGGGCGACAATGCGCCCCATCTCGTCGTTGATACGGCGCCCGGCCAGAATGACCTCGGGCTGATAGCCGCTCTGCACGGCCCTGCTGGTCAAGTAGTAGGGATCGACGCCAATGCAGTGCCCACCGACCAGGCCGGGTCTGAAAGGCAGAAAGTTCCACTTGGTCGCCGCAGCCTCGAGGACCGCCGCCGTCGGTATGCCAAGCCGCTCGAAGATCAGCGAGAGTTCGTTCATCAGCGCGATGTTCAGATCACGCTGGGTGTTCTCGATCACCTTGGCCGCCTCGGCGATCTTGATCGAGGCAGCGCGATAGAGGCCAGCTTCAATGATCGCACCATAAGCGGACGCCACGCGCTCCAAAGTCGCCTCGTCCTCACCGGACACGATTTTTGTCACACGTGCCAGGCTATGTTCCCGATCGCCCGGATTGATCCGCTCGGGGCTGTAGCCCAGATGGAAATCCCGCCCGCGTCTAAGACCGGAGACCGCTTCCAGCAAAGGTCCGCAAACCTCCTCGGTGGCACCCGGAAAGACGGTCGATTCGATCACAACGACGGCGCCCGGCCCCATGACCTGCGCAATGGTCCGGCAAGCCGCCGTCAGCGGCGCCAAGTCCGGTTGCTTATCTTGGTCGACCGGGGTTGGGACAGTGACCACGAAGAAACTACAGCCACTCAAGTCCTCGACCCGATCAGTGATCAGAAGACTGCTTGCTTCCAGCACGTCCTTGCTGGCCTCCCCGGTCCAATCCTGGCCGGCTTGCAGGGCCAAGACGCGCGCGGCGTCGATGTCGAAGCCGACGACCCGCCCAGCAACGGCGGAAAAGGCCAATGCCACGGGCAGGCCGACATAACCGAGGCCAATGACACCTATCTTCTCGGCCAACGCATGTGCACTCCCCTGCTGCATCACAGCCTCTTTCTCCCAGGTCACGACGGCCTGCTGCATAGCACGCTCAGCGCACCATTCGTAAAGCGCATGGCAAACATCCCGGCATCCAAGCGAAGGGCGAGGCGGGTCTATGTTAGAAGTCCCTTCTTTAGAAGGACGACATGGCTCTCTTCGAGATTACCCACCGCACGACCTACCGCTACTGGCAAGCGGTGCGCTTCGGCGAACACCGCGCCCTCTTGCGGCCGCGTGTCAGCCACGATCTGCACCTGCGTTCAATGGAGCTTCGGATTTCGCCGCAATCCAGCGTCCGCTGGGTGTCCGACGTCTTCGCCAACTCTGTCGCCCTGATCCGACCGGAGGAAATGTCCAACCAGTTGGAGGTGGAGAGTCGTCTCCTGCTGGAGCGACGTGAGGAGGAGCGCTTTTCCGTGGCGCCGCGCGGTGAGGTGATCGAGACCTATCCCTTCCGCTATGACGAAGCGATCCTGCCCGACCTTGGCACGACGCAGCAGCGGCACTATCCCGACAACGACGGCTCGGTCCTCAACTTCGCGCGCCGCTTTATCCAGGACGGGATCGACTCTGCAGACTTGCTGGCTCGCATGATGTGCGCCATCCGCAGTGAGATTGCCTATCGACCGCGCTATGAGGAGGGCACGCAACATCCAGCCGACACCTTGGCGCTCGGCAGCGGCACTTGCCGCGACTTCGCCCTCTTGATGATGGAGGCTGCGCGGGCGCTGGGCTATGCTGCTCGTTTCGTCACTGGCTATCTCTACGACGCAACGGTCGATGGAAACAGCCCGTCGATCCGAGGAGCCGGCGCCTCCCACGCCTGGGTTCAGATCTATCTGCCGCTGTCCGGCTGGGTGGAGTATGACCCGACAAACGCGCTGATTGGCGGTCGCGATCTGATCCGCGTCGCAGTGGCGCGCGATCCCAGGCAAGCGATCCCGCTTTCGGGCAGTTTCCAGGGCAACAGTGGCGCCTACCAGGGCATGGAGGTGACGGTTGACGTCCACTCGATCGGCCAGGTCGAGGGTGCCGAGACAAGAGATGCAGAACCTTCAGTCTGCGATACCTTCGCAGCCGGCTAGTACGTTGGTCAATTGACCTTTTTTGGCACCGGGCCGGAGCAGTCCGGTCACATGACGCTCTTGCCTTCAACGCTCAGCCGTCGTCAGTCGCCATAGCAAAAAATGAGAGGCTGATCAGATCGGTCGCCTTGATCAGTTCGCGCTGTGCCCAGTCGATGATCTCGTCCAGACCTTGCTGGTTGACCTGGTCCATATCGTAATCGTAGAGGCTGCCGAGGAAGGCGCGGAGATGGCCGTCCGCGAGACTGCCGGCAATCAGGTTGAAGTCTCGCCTGAGTGCCGTCAAAGAGTCCGCCGCGACGCTGACCGAACAGAGCAGCGAGCGCGGAAACAGCGAATTGAAGAGCAGGAAGCCCATGATGGCTTCCGGAGTGAGGCTTCCGGAGTTCTCGCGGCTGAAGGCCTGAAAGGCGGCAACGGCTCGCAACAAGGCATGCCATTGGCTGATGTCGACCGCAGAGCCCTCGCCGGCACCCATCGGCAACAACTGGTGGAACTTGATCCACATAAGGCGCGTGGTCTGATCGGCCCTCTCGATTTGCTGCCCGATACGATAGAAATAGTAGGCTTCGTCGCGGTAGAGCGTCTCCAGAGTGATCCCCACGTGGGTCTGGCAATTCTCCTTGATAAGGTTTGCCAGGCGGCTCAGGCGTCGCGGTGTCGCATCGGCGGGACCAAGATCCACCAGGCTTTGATGAAAGCCGTTCAACTGGGTCCACATCTCGGTCGATATCAAGGGGCGCAAAGTGCGCGCATTCTCTCGTGCCTGAGTGATCAGGCTGCGTACCGAGGAGGAATTGCCCTCATCCAACAGATGGAAGAAGAGAACGTTCTCAGGCGTCACCGCCTCATAGCGCTCCCGGAATTCCGCTTCCTGCTCATAGAGATGCAGCAGCATTTCCCAGTTCCTGCCGCCGTGGGCGTCGTAGCTGTAGGCCTGATTGACGTCGAGCACACGGGCTAGAGAGTTGGCACGTTCGACTTGGCGTCCAAGCCAGAAGACGCACTCGGCAAAGCGAGCAAGCAGCTTAGTCAAGGACCCAGGTATCCTTCGATCCACCCCCTTGCGAGGAATTCACGATGAGTGAACCCTTACGTAAGGCGACTCGAGTGAGGCCACCCGGCAGGACCCAGGTATCGCGTCCGGTGATCGCAAAGGGCCTGAGGTCGACATGGCGAGGCCCGACCTCCCCTTCCGTCAAAGTCGGCGAAACCGAGAGCTCGACCATCGGCTGGGCGATATAGTTCGCCGGCTTGGCCTTCACTTTGGCGCGGATATCGTCCAGTTCCTCTTGGGTGGCGTGCGGCCCGATGACGATGCCGTAACCGCCGGATTCCCCTACCGGTTTCACCACCAGTTCCGCGAGGTGATCCAGGGTGTAGGTCAGCCCCTCCGGCTCTCCGCAGATGTAGGTGGGCACATTGTCGATGATCGCCTCCTCGTCCAGGTAATACTTGATGATGCGTGGCATATAGGCATAGACCGCCTTATCGTCGGCCACGCCGGTGCCGATCGCGTTGGCCAGGGTGACATTGCCCTTGGCCAGCGCGCCAACCAGGCCGCGCACGCCCAGCATCGAACCCGGATTGAAGACTTCGGGATCTAGGAACGCATCATCGATCCGCCGGTAGATGACGTGGACCTGCTGCAGTCCCGCAATGGTCCGCATGAAGACCTTGTCGTCCTCGACGAAGAGGTCTTGGCCCTCGACCAGGGTGATTCCGGCTTCGCGGGCCAGAAAGACATGCTCGAAATAGGCGGAGTTGTAAGTACCGGGCGACAGCAGCGCCACACGCGGGTGCGAGATCTCCTGTGGCGCCAACTCTTGCAACGCGCGGCGCAGCTTTTGGCCATAGTCCGAGACCGAACGGATCGGCAGAGCATCGACCAGGTCCGGAAAGGCGCGCTGCATCAGATGCCGGTTTTCCACCACATAGGAGACACCGCTGGGTGTGCGGCAGTTGTCTTCCAGCACGCAAAACCGGCCATCGCCGCCGCGCACCAGGTCGGTGCCGTTGATCACGACGTAGGTGCCGTGCGGCACCTTGATGTCGCGCATGATGGGTCGATAGTTCTCGTTCCCCAGCACCAAGTGCTTGGGCACGACTCCATCGGCCAGGATCTTCTCCGGCCCATAGATGTCGGCCAGAAAGAGATTGATCGCCTTCACCCTTTGCTTGACACCCCGATCCAGACGGCTCCATTCCGCACCGGAGACCACGCGCGGGATCACATCGAAGGGCAAGGTCCGGTCAATTCGGTTGCGCTGCGAATAGACAGTGAAGGTGACACCAAGGACCATCAGCTCGCGCTCGGCGGCAGCGGAGCGCTCGGCCAGTTCTTCCGTAGTAAAGCCGTTCAGCCTGCGCGCAAGCTCAACCGCCCCTGCCGCTTCGTCTCGACAGGCTTGAACCAGTTCACAGTAGAAGTTCCCGGAGTCGTAATCGGAAAGCAGCGCCTCACTTCTCGTTGCCGTAGAACTCTGCGATTGGCTCGCCATCAGCGCCCCTTTTTCAAACCTGTCTTGTCGCGCGATCACTATTGCACTCGAGTATGAGCGCGATCGTTCGGCTGTCAAACCCAATTCGGCGACGTGAGAGCACAGCGTGGCCTCACAGCAAGGCCCGCAGATAGTGCGGTGCGGCTCGGCAGGGCTTGAGCGGCAGAACCACACTGGCCGAGAGTCGGCTTAGTTCGATTGGCTCAAATCGAAGTCGGCTTGCCGACCAGTTCCAGTAAATCGGGCCAGGTCGATCGGGGCGATAGAGCACGGCATGAAAGTAGTGGCGGGCGCTGGCCTCAGCCCCACTCTTCTCGACGACGAGATCAACACCGCGTAGGGCGAAGAGAGACGTGATCGGACGATAGGGCGCATCTGCGTCGCGGGTATCGGCAATACAGTAGGCCGCATCACCCTCGGCGATCTGCATCGCACTGGCAACGGCAGCCCCGGCCGATACCAGCGACCATCCGGAAAAGCAGAGCAAGCAAAAGGCCGAGAGGGACGCAATGCGCAGCGCCCAGCGATCCTGTCCGTCACGCAGCAGTGCCGCAATCTCCCGCCCACCGATCACCAAAAGAAAGAGCGAGACTGCCTTCAGGCTGCTCATGACGAACTGCTCATTGGTGCTACCGACCGAGGCACCGACAATAACCACGGGCAGCCCCAGACCGACCAGCCAGATCAGGGCACCCAGGTAAGAGGTCACGCGTCGCTGCATGGCCGCATCGCCGAGCAGGGCCAGCACCAGTAGCAGCGGCACGCCAAACCAGATGACGATGTAGAACAGTCCGACCAGAAAAGCCGCCGCTCTCAGGAAGAGGCCGCCCGGTCCCTCCCCGACAGTCAACATGGCGGCCGGCCAGACGAACACACCCAGCGAGACGAGCGCGAAGACGAGCGTCAGCCCGGCAAGCCTAAAGGCGCGCGTCATCTTTGCCGTTACCTACCGCGATCATGGCTCCTTACTGCACCAAGGACCCGGAGTCGGGACTCTCACAAGTCGGCGCCTTACAGCTGCGATGTCACCGCGGAGCCAGGCTGGTGATCAAGGCGTTGATCACCTCGGCCATCTGCATCGCCGTGTTGAAGTCGAACTTGTTGATCGCCACGAATGCACCGATGTTCCGATGCGGCGCGAAGGCGGTGTAGGTGAAGACACCCTGCATACCGCCGGCCTTCTGCAGCAGCAGCGGACGATCGCCTTCCGGCTGCATCACCACCCAGCCCAGCGCCATGGCATTCATGTGTCCGGATTCGTCCATCCCGTAGACCGGGGCCAGGCCGTCGCGCCAGAGATAGGCCGCCTGGCTCAAACCGCGGGCCTCGGCACCTTTCTCACCGAAACGATCCAGGTTCCATGCGAGCCAGCGCAGGATGTCGTTGGTCGTCGAGAAGAGCCCGCCGGAGCCGTAGATGCCGGGCGAGCCCTCGATATCGACCATCGGATGACCGTTCCAGTCATGGCCTTGCATCAGCTGCGGGCTGATCGGTGGCAATTCGAAGCCGGTGTGTTCCAGACCGAGGGGGGAGTTGACCGTCTCGCCCAACAGCACGGCATAGCTCTTGCCGCTGGCCTGGCTGAGGGCTGCAGCCAACATGTCGAAGGCAACGTTGGAGTAGAGAACGCCACCGCCCGGCGCATAGAGTAGCGCCGTCTTCTTCAAGGCCTCGACGAAATGTGCCTCGTCGTGGTTTACGAAGGGATCGTTGGCCGGTCCCTTGGGGATAGCAAACTCGCGCGGCAAGCCGCTGGATTGGGTTGCCAGGTCTATCAGGCGGATCTCGCGTCCGTACTTCGTCGGCAGTTCGACCGGCCAGTCCAGATGTTTGGACAGGGGGTCGCTCAACGCGACCTTGCCCTCGCTTACGACATGCGCCAAGGCGAGCCCCGTAAAGACCTTGGAGATGGACCCGATGCGCATGACGGTATCGCCATCCGGCTCTTGTCCGCCTTCTGCGCGCGTTGAGCCAAATCCGGCGACCGCCGTCTCGCCATCCTGCACGACACCCAGCACCAGCCCTGGCACGCCGCTGCTAATGAAGAGTATTGCGCCGGTGAACTCCACAGTCTCTTCCAACAAGGCCTTGTCAGCCTTTGCCGGGACCGCCAAGGCCACCAGGATCAGACTGGTTCAACTATCCCTCGAAGCATCTCGTCCCCCTCATTGCTCCATTGTACGCGAAGGACGAGTTTAGGCGCCGCGCTCGAGTTCCGTCGAGGGCGACGCCTAACTGCTCGTTCGAGTGTCAGGCTAGAGGCAGTAGGCCTTCAAAGGCGCGAAGCCGTTGAAGGCGACGCTGGAGTAGGTCGTGGTGTAGGCGCCGCAGGCAAGAATCCGCACCTTGTCGCCGGGCTTGAGAGCCAGCGGCAGGCTGTAGACGGTCTTCTCGTAGAGCACGTCGGCGCTGTCACATGTCGGGCCGGCCAAGATCACCGGTCCCTCGGGACCGCCGTCGTGCTCGGTGACGATGCGATACTTGATCGCCTCCTCCATGGTCTCGGCCAGGCCGGAGAACTTGCCGATGTCGAGATAGACCCAGCGGGTGGTCTCGCCGACGTCCTTGGTCGAGACCAGCACGACCTCGGCCTCGATCACGCCAGACTCGCCGACCAGGCCTCGGCCCGGCTCGGCGATGAGCTGCAACTGGCGACCGCCCATCTGCCGTGCAACGGCATCGAGCACACTCTCGCCGTAGTGTCGCTGACCGGGAACATCCTTGCGATAGCGCGCCGGAAAGCCGCCGCCCAGGTTCAAGAGCCAGGGGGTCAGCCCCTCGGCCTCGAGTGCGCCATAGAGTCCGGCGATGCCACCCAGCACCTTGTCCCACTGCGAAAGGTCGGTCTGCTGCGAGCCGATGTGGAAAGAGACGCCTGCTGGGTCCATGCCCAGATCGCGCGCGCGCAGCAGCAGGTCCTTGGCCATCCGCTGGCTGCAGCCGAACTTGCGAGACAGCGGCCACTCAGCCCCCTCGCCATCGACCAGCAATCGGCAGAAGACCGAGGCACCCGGCGCCAGTTCGGCCAACTTCTCCAGCTCGCCCACGCTGTCGAAGGCAAAGAGGGTGACGCCGCGCCGATGGGCATAGGAAATGTCACTCGCCTTCTTGATGGTGTTGCCGAAGGAGAGGCGCTCGGCTGGGATGCCCAGCTCCAGGCAGATGTCGATTTCGCCCTTGCTGGCGACGTCGAAGTTGCTGCCCAGGCGGTCCAGCAGGCGCAGTACGGCCGGCTCGGGATTGGCCTTCACGGCATAGAAGATCTTCGCCGGATCCAGGCCCGCGGCCAGCTCCAGATAGTTGCGCTCGACCACCTGGCTGTCGATGACCAGACAGGGTGTCTCGGGCTGCATCCGCTCAAGAAACTGGTTGATAGCAGGCGTCACACCACCCCGCTCCTGTGGGGCCGGCGGCACCAGGCTCAGCTGACGGCGCACCGCGGCCTTGTTGGCCGGCGTGCTCATGGGCTGCTGCTGATTGCGGACTCGAATGCGGGCGGCTTTGCCGCCCAACTGTGCGATGTGCATCGTCGTTCCCCCTCGGAAACCGACACGCTCCTGCCGGATACGTGCCTGTCGTTGCCAAAAAGAACGCGATCCGCGGGTCCTTAACTGCCTTTGGGGGCGGCCAGGGGCACATGCGTTAGGCGTCTGTCGGGGGACTTAAGGCCGGCGCGTCTGCGACGCAACCCAAGAAATTTGCTGCAGTGCACAGAGGGCTATGCAATGAGGGCATGGCGTGGCCAGACCTCTTCGATAACACTCAAATTCGCCGCCCTCTCAACCCTTGGATCGGTGCTAAATCAGCTGCAGTGCCCGAAACTCAGCGACTTCGGCGGGCGAGTAACCGACACCGGCAAGAATTTCCTGCGTGTCGTGACCCATCGGCGGACAGGCCTGCGCTGCGACGTCGGCGCCACAATGGATCGGAGAGCGGAGCATCTGGAAGCGACGACCATCGTCTCGCTCAAGGGTCTCGATCTTCGCCGAGGCTTGCATGTCCGGATCGCTCAGCGCTTCCTTCGGCGTTCGTACCGGGGCGATCGGAATGCGCCCTTGCAGGCGTTGCAGCCAAGCCGCACTGTCGGCGGCCGAAAGCGCATCGTCCAGAATGACGGTCAACTCGTCTCGCCGCTTGAGACGATCGCCGAAGGTGCGGAAACGCGGATCTTCGGCCAACTCGGGACGACCGACCGCTGCGCAGAGTTCCGGCCAGAACTTCTCCTTGTTGCACATGAGGTAGATCCAGCCATCCGCCGTTCGGTAGAGCTGACAGGGCACGAGCGACGCATGCGCCGAGCGGGCCACACGTTGCGGATCATAGTCCCTGTTCAGCGCCCAGGTGCTGAGATAGCTGAGGTTGTAGAGCGCAGTATCGTAAAGGTTCACGTCGATGTCGCCACCCCGACCGGAAGCACGGGCGCCCAACACAGCTGAAACCAGACCAAGCGCCATGTAAGTGCCCGACATGAAATCCACGATAGACAGGCCCATGCGTGTCGGAGGCGTGCCGGGTTCGCCGGACATGTGGAAGTAACCGGACTCCGCCTGCATCAGAAAGTCGTATCCGGGCCAGTTCTTGCGGGGTCCCTCCCGCCCAAAGGCCGAGCAGTGAGCGCACACGATAGCAGCGTTTGCCTCCTTCAGCGCCTCGTACGTAAGGCCGAGTTTCTCCGGCACGTCGCCGCGCAGGTTGTTTGCGACTGCGTCCGCACCGGCAACGAGACGTTTGAAGATATCGCGCGCTTCGGGTTTGGAGAGGTCCAAGGTCACGCTCTTCTTATTGCGGTTGACGGACTGGAAGAAGAGGCTCGCAGCGTCGTCTTCGGCACCCTCGATGAAGTAGGGCCCAAGCGCACGGGCATAGTCTCCTCCGGTCTTGCGGTTTTCGATCTTGATCACCTCTGCCCCCAGATCCGCCAGAAGCTGGGTACCGAAGGGACCAGCGCCATACTGCTCGACTGCAAGAACGCGGAGGCTGTCCAGCGGTCTCATCTCAACCCATCCTTTCGCGCAAGACATCCACGATGGAATGGCCGCGCTTGGCCGCGAAGAAAGAACGGATCATGTGCAGCACATAGGTGCCGTCCTGGTTCTTTCCGGAATGGCGGACGCGGACGATCCCAGCTGTCGGGCGCGATTTCGATTCGCGTTTTCCCAGCACCTCTGTCTCCGCATAGAGCGTGTCGCCGACGAAGACAGGCGCCGGCAGCTTGATCTCTTCCCAACCGAGATTGGCAATGGCCTTTTGGCTGGTCGACGACACCGTCATGCCGCCAACCAACGCAACGGTGAAGGTCGAGTTAACAAGCGCTTTGCCGAATTCCGTGTGGCTTGCATAATTCAGATCGAAATGGATCGGATGGGTGTTCATCGTCAGATTGGTGAACCAGATGTTGTCTGCCTCGGTAATCGTCCGCCCCGGCCAGTGCTCGTAGATGTCACCGACTTCGAAATCTTCATAGTCAAGTCCCGGATCTTCGCGGTAGCGCTGACCCTCTACGTGGCTTAATCCGTTGAGTCTCCTTGTCATTGTCTTGACCTTTCCATTGCTGCAATGCGTTTGGCCCGTGCCAGGACAGGCGCATCGACCATCTTGCCCTTAAAGGCGAAGGCGCCACCGCCGGCCGCTTGAGCTGCGGCCAACATCTCTCGGGCCGTCTCGATCTCCTCCAGTGTCGGAGAAAAGACTTCGTTGATCGTTGCAATCTGCTTGGGATGAATGGCGATCTTGCCGACGAAGCCCATCGACTTCGCCAACTGGGCTTCGGTCCGAAGCCCGCTCTGGTCATTGTAGTCGAGCCAGACGCCGTCGAGCGCCGGACACCCGACAGTCGCGGCCGCGTTGATGACCTGAGCCCGCCCATAGGCCAAAGCCCCCTCGGTCATGCTGCCGCCGGTCTCTGCCATGTGATCGGCCGAACCATAGCCAATCACCGCTCGGTCCGGCGCAGCCCTTGCGATGGCGACCGCATCAGCGATCCCGGCGGCAGTCTCGAGGCTGAGCAGGAGCGTCGGTGGGCTCTTGCCGCCCGAGAAGAGCCGCGCGACCTGTCGGACCTGCGCTGCCGCATCGACCTTCGGCAGGATTAGAACACCCGGCCAAACCGGCCAATCGAGCAGCGCTGCCAAGTCGCGGATGCCGGCTGGCGTATCAGGCGCATTGATCCGTACGGCAAGGCGCCCGGAAAGCCCTCCCATGCCAGACTCGGAAAACGCCGTGAGGGCGCGTCGTGCGTCGTCTTTGTCTGACGCTCCGACGCCATCCTCTAGATCCAGCGCGACCCAGTCGGGGGCTGCCGCCAAGGCCTTCTCTAGCCATTGGAGCCGAGTGGCAGGTGTGAAGAGGATCGAGCGAAACATCGACAAACCATCCAAAGTAAATGATTGTCCGTACAAACCGAAGTTTGTATCTCTCCCCCCTTTCAAGGTGGCCGCTCGCCTCTGAGATGCAACCTGCGAGGCATCGGGGCGAGCTATGCGATGCCGAGAGGACGGGCCGATTTCCCTGCCACCTGAGGACAGCGCAGCAGTTGCCATTGGGTTTGTTCTTGGCAATGGGCGGAAGCGTTTGGCGCCAGTCGGGCCAGGCTCAGCCAGCGCGGTTGAGGTGCAAGCCTCAGGCAATCTCTTCACCACTGGTGGAGCCCACCTGGGGGAACCCAGGCTGAAGGGTTTGCGCTGAAGAGCTTGCATGTTTAGAGTGATCTATGATAATAGAAAATTCCTTAATAGTTGCAATCACTCGTAGGCTCTTGGAAGGGACAGGACGCGCGACTGGTGTCCACTGGCTACGAGCAGGCGCGTGGCCGTGGGAGCAAGGGTGAGGAACAAATGATGCTTGGGGGAATCGCTTTTCTGCTGCTCATTGGTACATTTTTTGCAGCAAAGGTTGACGAAATTTCTCTTAGAAAAGAATTAATTAGGTTCCTTTCAATGAATCCGCAGAACTTTTCTATCTACGACACCGACCTCTGGTGGTACGCAGGCGGTCGATCGCGTTTCTTCATTAGATTAGCGTTGCGCGACCTTCCGTCTGAGATTCAATTTCCAGATCAAATCCGCCAAGCTCAACAGGCATTTCAAGTTAAGGCTCTAGCCTGCGCAGGAACCATCGTCATGATTGGAAACTGCTTTGCGCTCACTGATTTCGAGGCAGACGGCACCCTTTTCATCATCCTGTTCATCCTCATTTGGAACAGTGTCTGCTGCGGGTTCGCAGTTTTGATAAGCGCTGTCGTGCGCGATTGGCCGAAGCTAGATCGCACCCAACCCTATGGTCCCTTGCCACCGAGCCTCTGAAGGCGTCAGCAGATTCGCACGACGCTAGAGACCCGAGCGTTGCGATTGGCGCCACTCAAGGCAAGATTTTGCCACTCTAGCTCACTTTCGTAGGCAAAAGTCTTGCCGAGGCACTGGCGGCCGAATTCTCTGGCTGGCGCCTTACATCACGCTTGTCCAGTGATCATGGCGATCCGGCGAACTATGTCCGGTTCTTGATTGATGGGAAGACAAGGTGGCTAGGGATTGAACAAAGGTAACTCCTCACTAAAGCCGTCAACAGGTGTGCAAGTCTCACTCGGACGGCGGTGATTGTCCCAATTGACTATACCTGGCAGGAAACCTTGGGAACGGTAGGACCAGTGATAGGGCAAAAGCCTGTTCTCTCCTTTGACGAGAAGCATGGCATGATGGTCTCGTCGCCTCTTGTCCATCGAGAAGAGGGTTAAATCATCCCAACTGCGTGGTAGTTGCTTGCGGTCGAGCAACAGGATGCAATGCGGCCGCCCTTTTGCGATCCCCTGCGCGCTGGCGACTAGGTTACTCGGCTGTAGAACTCCCAGGAAAGATGCGACCGCCAACGTCAGGGTCATTCCGAGCAGCATAGGCCAAGCTCTCCATTGCGTTAGGTCGGCGCGACATCGCCAGACAACGAGGAGGCTTGCCAAAAGCAAGCAAAAAGCAACGATGATGCCGTGTGTAAAAAAACCCCGATAGGCGCTCTCAAAGGCGTATGCGAGACTCTCCGTTCCGAGAATACCCACTATGCTTCCGAAAGAGAGGAAGAGGAGAGCATCGCACCTCCGCAAGGTTTTGCCAGATTTCATCGTGGGCGCGAAGCGACGACCCCACCTCGCTGTCAGCCACACAGAAACCAAATATCTAATCCAAAGGAGGAAGAGGCAAACCAGTAGGTAGAATACAATCACGCCATATCCTACGATTGTACTAATGTTTGGGTTCAAATCAGGTGTTATTGCAATCTGTGCAAGAATAAGTACTAACGTTCCCCCTATCCAAAGACGCGGCACCCAGGCCCAAGAAGCAGCCAGAGCGACAAGGGGAAGGCCGAGCACCAAAATGAAAGCCAAATCATTCACTTGCAATACAAACGCTCTTGGTCGTTGAAAGATAGTACATATCAGAAGCTGACGCGCTCATGGTAGAAAGGAGTCACGATTGTGATTCGATCACCTCGTCGAACAGATCCGCACAGCCATTAACAAAGCTGACCCTAGCGACGTCGTGTCGACTGAAGAGCTCAAGGCCGCAGTCCGCGGCTTCATACCACACAAGTCCACGTTTCTCTTAACCGGGAAACTTGTTCGCATGCGCTCCAATCACAATTGAGGCGGTTGCAAATGCGTTTCAAAACATTCCACTTATAAATTCAAATTAAAATATGCTCAATCTTTGTAAAGCGCCGTTCTTCAGTAAAGTGGACGAAAGTTCAAATACAAATTTTGAAAAACCACACGGACACTCGAAACAAACAGATACAGCAATAAGGTGAAGCAAGCTTAAAAGCAGAAAATCTCTGTAGAATGGTTGCGGCAGGGCGGCTCCTTAGAACAATCAGCAATAGACTGTTTACCAGAACTAAATCACCGCATGCTGACCCCCATCCACCACCACGACCGAGCCCGTCATGTGCGAGGAGGCGTCCGAGGCCAGCAGCAGCAGCGGCCCGGTCAGCTCGCTTAACTGCCCGAAGCGCCGTTGCGGGATCTTCTTGCGCATGATTTCTCCGGCCGGGCCCTGCAGGGTCTCGCGGTTGATGTCGGTTTCGAAGTAGCCGGGGCAGAGTGCGTTGACACGGATGCCGTGGCGGGCCCATTCGACGGCCAGGCTGCGGGTCAGGTTGACGACGCCGGCCTTGCTGGCGGCGTAGGAGGCCAGAACCGAGGCGCCGCCGAGTGCGATGATGGAAGCGATGTTGACGATCGCCCCGCCCGTCTCCTGCATGATCCGTCCAGACGACTGGGCCACGCGGAAGACGCCGGTGAGGTTGGTGTCGATCACCTTGGCCCAGTCCTCTTCACTCACCTCTAGGGACTTGGCAGTCAAGGCGATGCCGGCATTGTTGATGACGCTATCCAGGCGGCCCCACTGGGCGGCAGCCTTGGCGAGTGCCGCGTCGACGCTGGCGCGCTCCGTCACGTCCATGGTGAGCGGCAGGGCCTTGCGGCCGCCGGCTCGGATCTCGTCCGCCAGGCTCTCCAAGGCCTCCAGACGGCGCGCGACGATCACCAGGTCGGCGCCGGCCTTGGCGAGTTCGAGGGCGAAGTGACGGCCTAGACCGGAGGAGGCGCCGGTCACGAGAGCGACCTTGCCGGCCATGTCGAAGGGGTTGGGCACGGCGCTAAAGATCCTTCGCCTGCTGCCGCAACACGAACTTCTGAATCTTGCCGGTCGAAGTCTTGGGCAGCGGCCCGAAGACCACGGTCTTGGGCACCTTGAAGCGCGCCAGGGCGGCGCGGCAGTGCGCGATGATGTCGGCCTCAGTCACGGTGGCGTTGCGGCGCAGGGTGACGAAGGCGCAGGGCGTCTCTCCCCAGCGCGCGTCCGGCCGCGCCACCACGGCGGCTTCGAGCACCTTGGGGTGCCGGTAGAGCGCTTCCTCCACCTCGAGGGAGGAAATGTTCTCACCGCCGGAGATGATGATGTCCTTGGAGCGGTCCTTGACCTCGATGTAGCCGTCTGGGTGGCGAACGGCGAGATCGCCGGTATGGAACCAGCCGCCGGCGAAGGCCTCGCCGGTCGCGCGCGGGTTCTTCAGATAGCCTTTCATCACCGTGTTACCCTGCAGCATGATCTCGCCGATGGTCTCGCTGTCCCATGGGGTCTCGGTCATGCTTTCCGGGTCCATCACGGTGGCGCCGTCCAGGGTCAAGTAGCGCACGCCTTGCCGGGCCATCATCGCCGCGCGGCTGGGCAGATCCAGGCTGTCCCAATCCTCCTGCCAGTCGCAGGCCGTCGCCGGTCCGTAGACCTCGGTCAGGCCATAGGCATGGATCACGCTGAATCCCTGCTCTTCCATCGCCTTGATGATGGCGCTGGGCGGGGCGGCGCCGCCAGTCATGACCCGGACCGGACCGGCAAGCGGCCGCTTGATCTCCTCCTCTGCCGTCGCCAGCATGTTGACGACGATGGGCGCGCCGCAGAGGTGGGTCACCTTCTCCTCCTCCAGCAGCTCGAAAATAAGCGCAGGATCGACCTTGCGCAGGCAGATGTGCGTCGCCGCCGCCGAGGTCACCGCCCAGGTGAAGGTCCAGCCTGAGCAGTGGAACATCGGCAGCGTCCAGAGATAGCGGCTCTCACCGGTCAGGCCGAAGGTCATGCGGTTGCCCATGGCGTTCAGCGCCGCACCGCGGTGGCTGTAGACCACGCCCTTGGGATTGCCGGTGGTGCCTGAGGTATAGAGCAGGCAGATCGACTGCCACTCCTCGCCTGGCTCTTCGGCCTCGAAATTCGGGTCGCCTTCTGCCAGCAGCGCTTCATAGTCCTTTTCGCCCAGCAGCTCGCCGGATTCGGCCAGGGGATCGTCGATGTCGATCACCGCGATCTTGCGCGTCATCTGCGCCAAGGCCGGCTTCACCGCCGGCGCCAGCTCCTTGTCGGTGATCAGGATCTCGGCCTCGCCGTGCTCCAGGATAAAGGCGATGGAGGCGGGGTCGAGGCGCGTATTGATGGCGTTCAAGATACCGCCGGCCAGGGGCACGCCGTAGTGTGCCTCCAGCAAGGCCGGGATGTTGGGCGCCATGACCGCCACGGTTTTGCCGCGCCCGATACCCCGCGCCTTCAAGGCTGAGGCCAGGCGGCGGACGCGGGTATAGAAATCGGCATAGCTCAGCCTGAGGTCACCATGGACCACGGCGACCCGCTCGGGGTGCACGAAGGCGCTGCGGCGCAGGAAGTTCAGCGGCGATAGCGGCGCAAAGTTGGCCGGGCGCTTTTCCAGGCCCCGTTCGTAGATGCTTTCATAGATGCTGTGCTCTTGCGACATGGTCTTCGGTTGCTATCTCCAGACTCTGGATTTGGCGGATGTGCCACACCTGGTTATCGTGACGACCTCGCAGCGTCGCGGTCAAGCGGCAAGCCTGCAAGCAGTGGCGAACCCTGCGACGGAGAAACGAGCCATGCAGATAGAGATCTATTCCGACACCATCTGTCCCTGGTGTCTTATCGGCAAGCGCCGCCTGGAGCGCGCGCTGGAAGAACAACCGCAGCCCGATCTGAAAATCGTTTGGCGCGCCTTCCAGTTGAACCCGGCAATGCCGGTGGAGGGTATGGACCGACAGCGCTATCTGGAGCTGAAGTTCGGCGGTGCCGAAAGGGCCGCCACGGTCTATGAGCCGATCAAGCAGGCGGGCTTGAGCGAGGGCATCGCCTTTGCCTTCGACAAGATGCGCCGCACGCCCAATACCCTGAACTCGCACCGTTTGCTGCGCTTTGCCCAGACTAAGGGGCAGGAGGTTGGAGAGGCGGTGCTGGAAAACCTCTTCACCGCCTACTTTTTCGAGGGCGACGACATCGGCGATCTGGAGATCTTGGCGGATCTGGCGGAACGCTCCGGCCTGGATCACACGGAGGCCATGAACTACCTAGCAAGCGACGCAGACCGCGAGAGTGTAGCAGCAGAGGACGCGCGCGCCAGAGAGATCGGCATTCAGGGCGTCCCCACCTACATCCTGGATGGCCACTATGTGCTTTCGGGCGCCCACCCGCCGGAGGTGCTGTTCCGCCTCTTCGACCTGGTGAAGGGCGACAAGAAAGCCGAAGAGGTCCCACAGGAAGTCTGAATCAAGCAATCTCGTGGCGATGTGGCCGGTCCAGGGTGCGATAGGCCGCGACCTTGAAGAGGTCCAACACCACCATCCAGGCGAGGTTGTAGACCCAGACCAGACCAATGGTCTGCCAGTCGAGTTGGGGCACCGGCCAGCCGAAGCCGCACATCAGGACGGCCACAGCTTGTGTGGCGAAGATTGCGCCCAAGAGGATCGGTGCGGGATAGGGCGGCAAGAAGAAGAAGCTCTGCGTGCGCGTCAGCAGCAAGAGCAGATGACCCCCGGCGACAAGCTGCAAGAACATAATCGATTGCAGTTCATCGCTGCCCAAAGCCCAGAGTTCTCGCCCCATATAGAGTAGACCGAAGGATTCAACCACGGACAGCAGGCCCAGCCAGGTGGCGATCAAGATGGTTCGTCGCATGTTCCAGACCACCGGCTTGGCCTGGACCCTGGCCCGATCATAGGCAATCGCCATGATCGGAATATCGTCCAGCAGCGCCAGCAAGATGATCATGACGGCGGTCAGCGGGCGGAAGTCCAAGAGGACGGTCGCCAGCACCACGAAGACCATGATGTCGATGGTCATGGCGATCCGGTAGATCGTGTAGCTCAGCATCCGCTCGAAGATGCGCCGCGCCTCGTCGACTGCGCGCACGATGGTCGAGAGCCCCGGCTCGGTCAGGATCAGGGCGGCGGCGGCTCGCGCGGCGTCGGTGGCGCCGGAGACCGCGATGCCGACGTCGGCCTGCTTCAGGGCCGGTGCATCGTTCACCCCGTCGCCCGTCATGGCAACAATGTGGCCCTCGTCCTGCAGCGACTTGACGATGCGGTACTTGTGCTCGGGGAAGACGCGGGCGAAACCGTCGGCCCGTTCGATCTGGCGGGCCATGGTGGCGTTATCGCGGGTCTCAGCACCCTCGAAGAGGCTGCTGGCAGGCAGGATGGCCTTGCCGATGCCCAGCTCGCCGGCGATCTCTCGGCCAATCGCGACGTCGTCGCCGGTCACCATCTTGACGGCAATGCCATGCGCGCGGGCCTCGGCGATCGTCGGCGCGGAATCCTCGCGCGGCGGGTCGTAGAGCGCCAGAATGCCCAAAAGGCGCCAACCCTGTCCGCGATCCTCCGCCACGGCCAGCGCCCGGTAGCCCTTGGCCGCCAGGCGTTCCACCTCGCTCATCGCTGCTGTGGCTTCCGCCTCGGGTGGGCTTGCCAGATCGACCACGGCTTGCGGTGCGCCCTTCACCACTGTCAGCTTCCGGCCGCCCTGTTCGACCTCGGCGGAGGCCCGCTTCGAGACCGGATCGAAGGGCGTGAAGCTGGTTTGGCGATAACCCTCCAGACTGCTCTTGTCGGCAAGACCGGCCAGGATGGCCTGGTCGATGGGATCGTCGTTGTCCCGGCTGCAGGCCAGGGCAGCCGCCAGCAACAGATCCTCCTTGCTGCTTCCGCCAAGCGGCAGCGGGTCGCCCAAGGTCAGCCGGTTCTGCGTCAGGGTCCCGGTCTTGTCCGAGCAGAGCACATCGACCCCGGCCATCTCCTCGATCGACTGCAGCCGCGCGACGATCGCCTTCTGCTTGGAGAGCGCCAGCGCGCCCAAGGCCATGGTGACCGACAGCACCGCCGGCATGGCCACGGGGATCGAGGCAACGACCAGGATTAGCACGAACTGCAGCAACTCCAGGAAGGGTGTGCCGGCCATCAGCTCATGAGCGATCAGCACCACGGCCAGCGCCAGTGCGGCTACGATCAGGAAGTCGCCGACCCGCATGACGGCCTGCTGAAAGTGCGACTTGGCCCCGGCACCGGCGACCAGCTGCGCAGTCTTGCCGAAGAAGGTCTCGACACCGGTTGCGGTGACCAGTCCGTCCATCTCGCCCTGCTTGGCCAGCGAGCCGGAGAAGGCCATGTCGCCGACCGCCTTGTTCACCGGCAGGGATTCGCCCGTGAGGGCAGCCTGATCGACCGAGAGGTAGCTGCCGGAAATCAGCTTTACGTCGGCCGGGATCACGTCGCCCAGGCGCAGATGAACGATATCGCCTGGCACCAAGTCGCTAGCCGGCAGGTCCTGCCAAGTTCCGTCACGGCGCACCCGCGCGGTGAGCGCCAACTGGTTCTTCAGGGCCGAGAGCGCGTTGCTCGCCTGATGCTCCTGCCAGAAACCGATGGCGGCGTTCAGCAGCAGCATCACCAGGATGATGATCAAGTCCTCGATATCGCCAGCAATGGCCGAGAGGAGCGCGGCCGCCTCGATCATCCAGGGGATGGGTCCCCAGAAGTAGGCGGCAATCTGGGTCAGCAGGCTGCGTTTTTCTTCCGGCAATGCATTGGGCCCGCTCTCCGCCAGCCGATTCGCAGCCTCGGCCGCCGACAGCCCCTGGTCGGCGTGGCTTCCCAGGTTGGAGAGAGCCTCGTCGACGTCGAGCGTTTCGAAATCCTTGGGATCGGAACGCGCTTTGCCTGCCTCAGCCATGCTCGGGCTCCTTTAGTGCGCCAGGACCTCCGGCGGGACCAGCGGCATGGTTGCCGCCGTATCGCCAGGCGGCTGCCAGTAGAACCGTAAGGTCGAGGTGTTCCTGCGCTCGAAGTAGAGGATCAGGATCGGATACCAGCCAGGCGTCTTCGCGCGAAAGGTCCCGAGATCGGAGAAGCGATCCTTGTGAACGTCGGGATCCTGAACCACCAGCATCTTATTGATCCGGAGCCGCACACCGTCGTTCGATTCAAAGGCGAAGACATAGTCGCCTGCCTGTTCGAAATGGATGTAGCCGGTGATCTTGGCCAAGACGCCATCGGTCCAAGAGCTGTTCAGCACCTTGCCCTTGCCGGTCTTGTAGTTGAGCTTCTTCAGCGGCGTGCCAGGCTCACACTCGTCCTCGTACTTGTAGATCTCGTCGACATGGCGGATCATCTCCTTCATGTAGCAAACCGCCAGGCCCGGCTTCAGCCCCTCGTCGGAAGTCAGGACCTCCGCACGCGAGCCTGCCGAGGCCATACTCAAAGCCGCGATCGCCCCTATCAGGAATAGCATGAGTCTCGCCATAGTCGTCCTCCCGGTTATGCCGCTGCTGGAGCCTAACTTTCGGCCCGCAGCTACAATACCGCCCGCGCGTCCGAACGCCATAGCGCGCAACGGCTGACCGGTTCGAGGGCGCACTTGCGCCAAGGGCTCCTGTGGCCGCTTACGGCCGTGCGGCCCGACCTTCCGCGGGGAGGCGCAGGGATGGTCGGGCCTGCCGGCACCGGCCAGGTGGAGGTAACCTAGCCAGCAAAACCAACCAAATCGATCGCGTTTCGAACCCCGGTCTTGCGGTCGATTTCCTCATAGCGAACGAAGTGACCGACCTCAGGGGCGTAGTGCCAAACTCGGGTCTCGACCAGGCGCTTGCCACTGCTGGAGAAGCGGGTGCATTGCACCCGGTAGGTGTCGAAGCTGCCGGCAGGCACGCTCAGCCGTTCGGTGTTGGAGACACGGCAGTTGTAGCTACGCGCCGCCTTCGAGATCTGACCTCCGGCGGCATCGACAGAGCTGCGGGCAATACGCATGCGATCGGATTTGCCGACGGCCAGCGGCCAGAGCCCCTCAGCCCCATTGATTATGCTGTGCTTCGAACCAGCGAGGCTGCTGCTCAGCTTCGGTACGACGAAGCTGCGGTCGGTGGTGAAGCTTTCACCCTGCGGACCCTGCCATGAAACCTGCTTACCATCGGCGGCGACCACGCGGTGCACGCGCCCGTCGGAAAAGGAAAAACTCTGCCCGCTGCGATAGCGCGGCAAGGCCGCTGGTGCCATCTCCGGACCGCCATCCTCAGCAATGAGAGCGGTGAAATCCTGCCCGGCACCCTTCACCCCTTGGTTCATGGAGGCGCAGGCGGCGAGTGCGGCACAGCCGGCAACGAGGCCAATGGCCTTAAGCGAAACGGCAAAGCGGCGACGATTGGTGATCATTGTCTAGGTTCTCCTTGAGTGTCTTCGCCGTTTGCTGGCTTGCCACGGCGCTATGTATGGAGAACGCGGCCGGTCTCCGCTTATTCCGCTTGCCGGATAGAAAAGCCTTAACCTTCTGATTTTATTAATTATAATTGTTCAAACTATCGACGGCATGATGGAACAGTTCGTGACGCAAGATCGCAAGCGCGAGGCCCCCCGCGAGGAGAAGGATCTTGAACACCAGATGCTCGACAAAAAGCCCGATGTAACCACCAACGATCATACCAATGACCACACCCAGCCATGAGCCGGTCATGTCCCAGCCAACGTACATACCGATGAAGCCGCCGATGGTCCCAAACCATCCACCAGCTGGCCCAACCGGCGTTTCGCTATCTTTAGCCATAGCAAGCCCTCAGACTAAAATTTTTAGGAGCAAGAGTGTGCAGTCATCTTGTTTTAGATGTCAATAACTCAGAAATACACGCGATGAGGGCGAATCACTGCGCATCCCTCGGCTGGCGATTCCCTTGTGCGTAGAAACGCAACCAATAGTCCGTGTCGAGGTGGAGAGAGCATACTTATTCGAGAGCACGAACCAGGCAAAGGATCCAGACACAGAAGAGCACAAGAAACTGATAAATATAGGAAAAATGGCGACCCCTGCAGGACTTGAACCTGCAACCTCAAGCTTAGAAGGCTCGCGCTCTATCCAGTTGAGCTAAGGGGCCGTTTTGGTGCCGATCTATCGGAAGCGCTCTACAAGAAAACGCCAGCGATCGGGGACTAGTGAGTCCAGGGAAAGGGGCGCTGGTAGGCGAAGTTGTCGGCATAGGCCTTGGGGCGCACCTTGCGCTCTTGCGGCTCTTCGACCGTGACCATGATGCCATTGCGTTGGCAATAGGCCTCGCCCTCTTCACGGCTGTCGAACCAGAGGCGGAGCTGCTGCTTGGTATCGCCCGACGAAGTCCAGCCCATCAGCGGCTCGATTCGGCGCGCCTGATCGGGCTCGAACTCCAAGAGCCAGCGGATCGACTTACCGCGGCCCTGCTGCATGGCCGTCTTCGCCGGTTGGTAAAGCCTTGCCTGCATCGCCCTCGCCTAACCTCTTCATGTCGATCCGCTTGCCAATGGCAGACCCTAACATAGCGGCCTCAGCCGCTCCAAGGCGGCTTGCTCGCCTGACTGGTCGGGGCGAGAGGATTCGAACCTCCGGCTTCATGCTCCCAAAGCATGCGCTCTACCAGGCTGAGCTACGCCCCGTTCCGCTGGAAACCCTGCTGCGGCGCGGATTTCCTAGCTCACCGCCGTCTGGGCGTCCAGAACAAAGCGCGCCCGAGCCGGCCCGATTGCACCTGAGAGTACCGAACCTGGTCACGCACAGTTCACGCGACGCTCTTCCCCTGCCTGCGATCACTCGCCAGCAGCGCCTTCTGGCTCTTTGTAAGTGCCAGGTCTATTGCGCCTTCTCGTAGAGCCGCATGAAGAAGTGCTCCGAGACTCGCTCTTCAAACACCCCTTCCGGTAATGGCAACTCGTGCAGCAGTCGGAAGCGTTCGGCGAGCAGGCTCGTGATGTCAGTGCCGTTGTTGATCCAGCCCCGGTCCGTAGGGATAAAAGTCTTGAAGGTGTTGACGACGTAGAAGCGGCCGCCGGGCGTCAAGCAGTTCCATACCAGTTTGATGTCTTCTGCCGGTCTAATGCAGTGCTGCAGCACCCAAACGGAAACGGCGTGGTCGCATTTGAGGCCATGGCGCTGCATGGCAAGCAGAGTTTGTCTGGAGATGGCCGAAAACCGCTCGGATTCGACATAGCGCGCCGCGAGTGCCCGCATTGATCTATTCGTGTCGATACCCAGAACACTGCATTGGCTGGCGGCCATCACGGAACGGGCGAGGCGCCCGACGCCACAGCCATAGTCCAGCAAAAGGTCGTCAGGGCCTGGGTTCAGCCACTCCATGATCTGCGCCGTCTCACTCGGCGTCTCGCGTGCCCAACGCTCTTCGGAGGTCATACCCTCCTCGTCCATCAGCACCAGGCTCTTGGCCTTCTCTATGCTGTCCGCGTCGAAGAAGTGACGGTCGTAGTTGGGCGGCCGCCTATCGGTTGGATCGGGTCGCGGCACCTCGACCTTGGTCATGCGCTGCTCATTCCTGTAACTGCCTGCCCAAAACTGCGGGCCTGAAACTGCGGGCCTGAAACTGCGGGCCTGAAACTGCGGGCCTGAAACTGCGGGCCTGAAACTGCGGGCCAATAACTGCTAGGGCGTCGAAAGCCTGGCACTGATGGTTAAGGGATAGCATAGTTGGCCGGCGCACTTGCAGAGGTTCGCAAACTTCACCTGGCTGCGATAGAAGCTTGGCTAGGAGGTACGCGACAAAGGACGCAGTGTCTGCTGACGTGAGGCGAACATAGGCCGGAGGAGATCCCTCATGTCGGATCGACGGGACGAGGAAAGTTTCAATCTTAGGGTCTTTCTCACCTATGGCTTCCTGATCTTTCTGATCGCCATCTCCTTCAATGCCTTCGATGCCTATCTCAGGGTTACCCCAAGCGTCACATCGGGAGACCTGACCAAGGATCTGGGTGTCGACGCGCAGAGCCTGGGCCTCTTGGTGACCCTCTATTTCATCCCCTACGTTGTGCTGCAGATCCCGGTCGGCCTCTTGATCGACCGCTATGGTGTGCGCTGGTTCTTGGCGGCGGCGGCAGCACTCTCGGCGCTTGGCTCGCTGGTCTTCGGGCTGGCGACCGGGCTGGGGCTTGCGCTGATAGCCCGCCTGATGATGGGGGTCGGCGGCGCCTTTCCGGGGGTCGGCCCAGTCTATCTGGCCTCGCGCTGGTTTCCGCATCGCTATCTCGGACTCTTGGCCGGTCTGATCGCCACCTCGACCGTGGTGGGCTCGATCGGCGGAGAAGCCTTTCTGGTCATGCTGCTGGAGTTCATCGACTGGCGCGATGCCAGCTTTATTGCAGCTGGCTTCGGGCTGGTGGTGGCGCTACTGATCGTCGTCATCGTCCGCGACCAACCCAAGGCGAAGCAGGGGCAAGCGGTGGAGCCGCCGCAACGCCTGTCCGGCAGTGAGGTCTGGGCCGGCGTCACTCGGATCTTCGCCTCGCGCCAGAACTGGATCAATGCGCTGTGGGGCGGCCTGGTTCTGATGCCCATGTTGGCCTTTGCCGGGCTTTGGGCAGCGCCCTTTCTGGTTGCGACGCACGGTGTGGACACTCAGACGGCGGCCAACGCGACAGCGGCCCTCTTTATCGGCCTGGCCTTCGGCGGTCCGATTTCCAGCATCATTTCGGAACGCCTCAAGAGCCGGCGGCTGCCGATGATGCTGCTGGCGGGAAGCGCGTGCCTGGCAAGCCTGGTGATCCTCTATCTGCCAGGCCTGCCCTTTCTTGCGATCTATCCCCTCTTCGTGCTGCTGGGCTTTTGTCTTGGCGCGCAGCCTGGCCTCGTCTTCGTGGTTGCGCTGGAGATCAACCCACGACGCACCGCCGGCCTGGCGACCGGCTTCACGCAGGCCATGTCGAACCTGGGCGGAGCTATGTTTCCGCCACTGATCGGCTTTCTCTTGACCCGGTCGAGCGCAGCCGAGGGAGGCGCGGTCGCCAGCTATACCGCAAGTGACTTCCAACTGGCGCTCTCGGTCATACCCATCGCGCTTGGCGTCGCAGTGGTCTTGGCCTTCCTCCTAAGGGAAACCTATGGCGACGAGGTCGATGGGCTTGGCTGAAGCAGAGGGCGCATTACCGCGTTCTGGACGAAGCATGGTTGGAAACAGCTTCCCAACACTCCCATTAGCCAATTGTCCTGCGTTGCAGAACCTGCGACAAGACGTATAGAGTTCATTCGCCTTCGGACGGCGATGCGGGACGGGGAAGTCTCTGGCCGTCGGGTGTAGTCAAAGCGATAGATGGGGGAGTCGAGAACATGGCGGACATCTTCGGCACCAGCGGAAACGACAGCCTGCGTGGCACCGATGCGGCCGACCGCATCTATGGGCTGACCGGCGACGACATGGGGTTTGGCCTGGGCGACGACGATCGTCTCTACGGTGGCCCTGGCAAAGATTGGCTACGCGGCAACAGCGGCGATGACTTGCTGTTCGGCGGGCGGGCCGGCGACCACATGATGGGCGCCGAAGGGAACGACACACAGTATGGCGGCGATGGTCGCGATCGTCTGGCTAGTGGCTCGGGCGAGGACACCCTCTTTGGCAACTCCGGTGACGACTTCATGAACGGCATGTCGGGCGTTGCTTTGGCTGCCGGTGGTGTCGGCAACGACACCTTCGTCGTGGATACCTCGACCGACCGCCTGTTCGAGGCAGCCGGTGAGGGCGTCGACACGGTCATCAGCGAGGTCGACTTCAGCCTGTCGTCGACCGGGTCGGAGATCTTCGTCGAGTATCTGATCTTGAAGAGCGGCAGCGAAGCCGTCACGGCCGAGGGCAACCAGCTCACCAACATCATCTTCGGCAATTCGGGCGACAACGAGTTGATCGGCGGCTCCGGCAGCGACTTCATCCTGGACGGCCCAGGAGGCGACGACCTCGTCTTCGGCGGTGCCGGCGACGATGAGATCTACAACTTCTTCTCCGGCGCAGTGATGTTCGGTGACGAGGGCAAGGACTTCGTCGCTTCCAACACCGGCAACGTCGTCCTCTATGGTGGCGACGGCACGGACCGTGTCTTGGCCTTCGGTGACGAGGTCACGCTTTTTGGTGATTCCGGCGTCGATACCGTCGGCGCCAACGCTCTGGAGGCTACGGTCTACGGCGGTGGCGGTGGCGACACTCTGGAAGCCTTCAGCGGAGTGGCCACGATTTTCGGTGGGATCGGTGACGATCTTGCCATTAGCCGCACCGATGCCGAACAGGTCATCATCTACGGCGGTAGCGGATCGGACCTGATCGGCGGCCTATTCAGCGGCACCGATACCTTCTTCGGCGGCTCGGCAAACGACACCGTGGTCGGCGGCAGCGGCGAGGATCTGATCCGCGGCGAGGAGGATGCGGACTATCTGGAGGGCAACAGCGGTAACGACACGATCTTCGGCGATCAGGCGGCCGACACGCTGATCGGCGAGGATGGCGACGACATCATTCGCGGACGCGGCGGCAGGGACATCGGCACCGGCAGCAGCGGCAGCGATGTGATGGACGGCCGCTTCGACGGCAGCGTGGTCGATACTTTCGACGGAGGATCGGGCAACGATACCCTGCGCCTCGGCGACGAGGACAGTTTCTACGGAGACCGCGGCAACGACCTCTTCTTCTTCGACGCCAATAACAACGGCGATGGCATGGGCAGCGGCGGTGCCGTGGTGATGGACTTCGCCAACGGTCTGCTGACGCCCGCCGGCAACGACAAGCTGGCCTTCGACAAGGGCGTGCTGGCCAGTGGCTTCGAATACATCGGCGATGCGGCTTTCGACGGTGCGGGCAACAGCCAGGCCCGCTTTGCCGGCGCGACGCAGATGCAGGTCGACAGCGACGGCGACGGCAGCGCCGACATCGCCTTCCGCATCGAGGGTATGACAAACGCCGGCCAGCTCACCTCGACCGATTTTCTGGTTCTCTGATTGTCGGTTTGAAGGTGCAGGCTGGTGTCTTGAAAATGGGTATCCCTGCCCATTCTCAGCTCCTTCACGACCGCAAACCTCTACGCCGTTGACTTCAACGCGAGAGCAGGATGGCGTCAAATTGAAACGATGTGCCGTCTGAGTCTTACTCTACAGGCTTGAAACAACGAGAAGATTCACGCGAACGGGTAAGCTTACCTGATCGCCATCTCCTCTAGGTAACCAGCTTGAGTGTCAGCCATCGACGGCCGGACCCTGTTCAAAGGATGAACGCAATGAAACGCATCATCGATGTGAGCGACGCACTCTACGACTACATGATGGAGGTCACCTCGCGAGAGCCAGAGGCCTTGACGGCCCTGCGTGAGGAGACCGCGCAGATCTCTGGCGCCGGCATGCAGATTTCGCGCGATCAAGGACAGTTCATGGGCCTACTCGGCAAGCTGACCGGAACGCGCAGCTACCTTGAGATCGGCACCTACACCGGCTATTCGGCCTTGGCCATGGCCTTGGCGCTGCCGGAACTGGAGCTCACCTGCTGCGACGTCAGTGACGAGTGGACCCAGGTCGCCCGACGTCACTGGCAGGCCGCCGGTGTGGCCGAAAGGATCGACCTGCGGCTGGCGCCGGCGCTTGAGACCCTCACTGACCTTGCAGCCGAGCAGCGCCTGTTCGATTTTTGCTTCATTGATGCCGACAAGGCGAACATGGTGAACTACTACGAAGCCGCTTTGGGCCTTCTCCGCCCCGGTGGATTGATCGCTCTCGACAATGTGCTGTGGGGCGGTTCGGTGATTGACCCCGACGACACCTCGAGCGAGACGGAAGGCGTGCGCGCTGTCAATGCTCATGTTCGTGAAGACAGCCGCGTCGACATCTCGCTCATCCCCATCGGCGACGGGCTAATGCTCGCTCGGAAGATCTAACGCCCAAGCACCAAACTCGCGCCCAGGATCAGCAGCGATGCGAACAGCAGCTTGCGGAAGAGCGGCTCGGAGATGCGCTTGCGCAAGCTTTGGCCGAGGCGCATTCCGATCAGAGCTGGCAGGACAGCCAAGGCAGACAGCAGCGCCAGATCCTGGCTCAAGAGGTCAAGTCCACCCAGAGAGATGCCGAGGCCCAAGGTCGAGAGCGTGAAGAGCAGTCCCATGGCCTGGATCAGGTCATCGCGTGCCAATCCGATAGACTGCAGATAGAGCACGCCGGGCACCACGAAGGAGCCTGTCATGCCAGTCAAGAGACCGTTGGCTACCCCGACCAGAGGCCCAGCCCAGACCTCCTGCCGACTCGTGATCGTGAGCCGCGTCTTGAGGAGGCCAAGTCCGCCATAGAGGATCAGCGACGCTCCCAGGATTGCGGTCAGCAGCACGAAGTCCTCGCCTCGTAGCATCAGACCGCCCAGCGGGATCAGCAGGGTCGCCAGCAGTAACATCGGCCAGATGCGCTGCAGCACCGGGCGCAAGTGATCACCGGCAAAGGCCTGCCAAAGGTTGGTCACCAGAGAGGGCAAGAGTAGAAGCACCATAGCCGTGGGCAGACCGAAGCTGAGCGTCATCAGCGCAAGCGACACCGTCGGCAACCCCAAACCGACGACGCCCTTAACACCGCCGGCCAGCAAGAAGATCGCAGCCAGCATGAGGAGCGTCTCGATACTCCACATCGCAGCAACAGCCTCCCTACCGGTTCTTTGTGGGACTGCCGAGAGGGCTCAGCCGATTTGCCCGCGGTGTCGCAAGAGGTGGTCGGCGATCACGATCGCCATCATCGCTTCCCCGACCGGCACGGCCCGGATGCCGACGCAAGGGTCGTGGCGCCCTTTGGTAACGATCTCGGTCTCTTCCATGTCCGTCGTTACCGTTCGCCGTGGCGTCAGGATAGAGGAGGTCGGCTTGACCGCAAAGCGCACCACAACATCTTGGCCGCTGGAGAGCCCGCCGAGCACACCGCCGGCGTGATTGGAGAGGAACTGCGGCTTGCCCGCCTGATCCAGACGCATCTCGTCGGCATTCTCTTCACCGGTTAGGCTGGCGGCAGCGAAACCGGCCCCAACCTCGACGCCTTTTACGGCATTGATCGACATCATGGCCTTGGCCAGGTCGGCATCCAGCTTGTCGTAGAGTGGCTCGCCCAGGCCGGCCGGCACGCCCTCAGCCACCACTTCGATAACGGCGCCGACCGAGCTGCCCGACTTGCGCAAGCCATCCAGATAGTCGGCCCAGGTCTTGGCTGTTTCGGCATCGGGCGCAAAGAAGGGATTGCGGCCGACCTCCTGCCAGTCCCAACGGCTGCGGTCGATCCTGTGCGGCCCCATCTGCACCAGGGCACCGCGGATCGAAACGCCACCCCTGCCACGCAGTTGATCGATCGTCGCACGCGCCACCGCGCCAGCCGCCACTCTGGCTGCCGTCTCGCGAGCGCTGGAACGCCCGCCGCCCCGGTAGTCGCGAATCCCATACTTGGCCCAGTAGGTAAAATCGGCATGGCCCGGACGGAACTTACCGGCGATCTCGCTGTAGTCCTTGCTGCGCTGGTCTTGGTTTCGGATCAGCAGCTGGATCGGTGTGCCGGTAGTCTGGCCTTCGAAGACACCGGAGAGGATCTCAACCTGATCGGGCTCGCGGCGTTGCGTCGTATAGCGGCTCTGTCCCGGGCGACGCCGGTCGAGATAGGGTTGGATGTCTGCCTCGCTCAAGGGGATCAATGGCGGTACGCCATCGATCACGCAGCCGAGCGCCGGCCCGTGACTCTCTCCCCAGGTGGTGAAGCGAAAGGCTTCGCCGAAGCTGTTACCCGCCATTGCCGCGTTCTGCTCTGGTTATCTAGCTACCTTGCGGTTTGAAATCGTTCAGCATCTGCGCCAATTCCTTGGCCTGGTCGACGTTCATCATGCCGACGACATGGTAGCCGCCGTCCACATGATGAATCTCGCCGGTGACACCGCCGGAGAGGTCGGATAGCAGGTAGAGTCCAGCACCACCGATGTCCTTCAGGTTGACGTTCTTGCGTAGGGGTGCGTTCAGCTCGTTCCACTTGAGGATGTGACGGAAGTCGCCGATCCCGCTAGCCGCCAAAGTCTTGATCGGCCCGGCGGAGAGCGCATTCACACGAATGTCCCGATCGCCCAAATCGGCAGCCAGATAGCGTACCGAGGCCTCTAGCGCCGCCTTGGCGACACCCATGACGTTGTAGTGCGGCATTACCCGCTCTGCTCCGTAATAGGTCAAGGTCAAGAGGCTACCGCCGTCGGTCATCATCGGCACCGCGCGTTGCGCGACGGCCGTCAGCGAATAGCAGGAGATATCCAGCGCCAAGGCAAAGTTGTTACGGCTGGTGTTCAGATACTTGCCCTTCAACTCATCCTTGTCGGCAAAGGCGATGGCGTGCACGACAAAATCCAAACGATCCCAGTGCTCGGACAGGGTGGCAAAGGCCTGGTCGATCGAGTCCTCCTCCTGCACGTCGCAAGGGATCACCAGCTCTGACCCCAGCGAGGCTGCAAGCGGACGCACCCGGCGCTCTAGCGGCTCGCCCAGGAAGGTGAAGGCCAGCTCCGCACCCTGTGCAGCCGCGGCCGAAGCAATCCCCCAGGCGATCGAGCGATCGTTAGCCACGCCCATGATGAGGCCTCGCTTGCCCGCCAGAATGTTACCTGTCTTTGCTGCGGGATCCGCTGCTGCCTGAGTCATTTTGATCTCTTTGTCAGTTACTCATCACGTGCCGAGGCGCGGCGCCACCGTCCAACCGGAGGGACGGTACCATTCGGCGCGGCATCCTACACCAAAGCCTCCGGCCTGCAAGAAAAGCCGTTGCCCGCCAGCGTCAGTCGGGCTCTTCGCTATCGGAATGGGCTGAGCGGCTGCGAGAAAGGTGCCGATTGAAGCCGCTCTCGTCGCGTGGCGACTCGCCGGGCGTCCAGCTTTCCAAGAAGGAGAGCAAGGCCGGGTCGGGCTCCTTTGGCATCACCAGCTTCAGTTCGAGGATCTGGTCGCCGCGCGCGCCTTCCATGTCCCCAGCAACCATAGGAAGGCCGCGCCCGGTGAGACGCAGCTTGGCCCGCGCTCCCAAGGCCGGTGGCAGCTTGGTCAAGACCGAGCCCTTCAGCGTGGGAATGCGCACCGATCCGCCGAGCGTCGCCTCTTTCAGATCGATCGGCACCTCCACGAAAAGGTCGGCGCCCTCGCGCCGAAACAGCGGGTGCGGCGCAATTCGAATTTCCAAGAGCGCATCGCCGGCTTCGCCGCCACTGGGGTTAGCCGACCCCAGACCGTGGAAACGCAGCACTGCCCCCTCTTCGATGCCGACGGCGATCGGGACATTCAAATCCCTGTCGCCGGCGAGGATGACGCGGTGATGGCCACCCAGGGCTGCCAGCATGAAGGGGATCGTTGCCGTATAATGCTGATCCAGAGCCTCGTGCCGTTTCGCTTTGCGGCTGCGACGCCGACCAAGGTCCGGGCTGGCATAGAGCTCGTCGAATAGATCCGGGCCCGGCGCGCCGCCTCCTTCCTCGAAGTGATCTGAGAGGTTGGGCGGAGCGCCCTCGGGCGGATTGGCCTGTTCGGGATCCAAGCCAGCAGCCTCCATAGCCGTCCAAGGTTCTTCCGGCCAGTGTCCGGGATGAGGAGGCGCCACGTGCAAACGATTGACCTCCCTCTCCCAAGCATCCTTGTAGGGAAAATCCGGGTCGGCAACGCGCGGCGGCTCGGGCCCGCGCTCAGGCCACATCTCTCGAACCGGATCCTGAAAGGACGCCCTAAAGGACGGTCCCTTGTCCGGCCGTCGGCCACCGGGACGGCGGATCTCGCCCTGCCCCAACTCGGCATCGATTTCCGACTTTAAACCCGGATCGCTTAGGATTGCGTAGGCCTCGGTCAGCTCGCGGAAAGCCGCCGCCGCCACCGGGTCGCCGGGATTGGCGTCGGGATGCAAAGCCTTGGCCCGCAAGCGAAAGGCTTGCTTGATCGCCGCCGCGTTGGCGGTGGCATCGAGGCCTAGGACAGCATAGGGGTCACGCATAGCTGCAATCTACCTGGTTTTTCCGCATCTGGGAATTACCAGAAGCACGGCCTTGGCCCGCGACGTGACGACCGTCGGGGCTTGGCAAGCGACGCGGGCAGTCCTACTCCTCAAGCAGGGCTGCAAGCGATCAGAGCGAGGAGAACACAAACGCCATGGCAGGCATAGAGGAAGAGGCCGATCCCTTCCGGCTTTTCGACATTTGGATGGCAGCAGCCAGGGAGAGCGAGATCAACGATCCCAACGCTATGGCTCTGGCGACCGTGGGCGAAGACGGCATGCCCTCTCAACGAATGGTCCTACTGAAAGGGATCGATAACGCAGGTTTCGTTTTCTACACCAACTTCGAAAGCCGCAAGGGCGGTGAGCTCTTGGCGCATCCCATGGCCGCTCTGCTGTTTCACTGGAAGAGCCTACGCCGCCAGGTTCGGATCGAGGGCGGGGTCACCAAGGTCAGTGACGAAGAGGCCGATGCCTACTTCGATTCACGCCCCCGGCAGAGCCGCATCGGAGCCTGGGCGAGCCAACAGTCACGCCCCCTGGAAGGGCGGCTGGAACTGGAGAAGCGCGTCGCGCTCTATGCAGCCAAGTTTGCCGTCGGACGCGTGCCTCGCCCGCCCTATTGGTCCGGCTTTCACGTGACGCCACGCGCCTTCGAGTTCTGGCAGGACGGGCCTTTTCGCCTGCACGATCGCTTTCGCTATACACTGCAAGCCGGCGATGGCCCTTGGCAGCGCCAACGCCTCTATCCCTGATTCTGTTTGCTGCCCCCAACGCCGTTTGATGCAGGTCAAGGCATGGCAAGGGGCTGCCGGGCAAGCTCTGCAGAACAGCGGCAAGGTGCCCCAAAGAAAGGCTGGAAGACCATGACGATCGCAAGACTCCTCTGCTACTTGAGTGGCGCGTCTGGAAAGGACGAGGCAGGCCAAGCC
This sequence comes from Rhodospirillales bacterium, assembly GCA_963669445.1. Taxonomy (GTDB): domain Bacteria; phylum Pseudomonadota; class Alphaproteobacteria; order Kiloniellales; family JACOMY01; genus JACOMY01. Next base: position 180,987 of record OY770029.1, on the reverse strand, counting down.
GCCGACCGGGCAGCCGCCACCACAGCGGTGACCCTGGGCCAGACCTTCGATGCCAGCCTCCGCTTTCAGCACGTCGCCTTGGACCCGATGCGGGCCATGCCGTTGGTGGGCGAAGGAATGACCGGTGTCATGGCCGCGCGCCTGACCGAAGACCTGGAGAGCAGCGCGAGCGAATCGAAGGCAGCCGCCCGCGCACTCTATCAAGAGATTGCTGCCAAGGGCGGCCTGCCGGGTGTGGCGGAAGGCGAGGCCCCGCCGGTCGGCCGTTTCTCCATCGGTCTCGACCTCGATACCGGCGTCGAGGAAGAGATAATGGCCGACCTCGCACGTCTTGCCGATCTCACCGTCATCGGTCAGCCTGGCCGGGACAAGGGCGAGAGCAGCCTGGTGTTGGAATCTATCCTTTTCGACAGCGGGCGTCCGGTCCTTCTGGCGCCTGATGCCGGAATGTCACTCTTGCCCAAGCGCATGGCTGTGGCCTGGAACGGCTCTGCTGCAGCCAGCCGCGCGGTCGCTCTGGCCATGCCGCTGTTGCGACGCGCGGATGAGGTTATGGTAATCTCCGGCGAGAGTTCCGACGCGCCGGCCTCTGCACAGCCCAGCGCCTTGGCGGGGCTGCTCGGCGCGCATGGGATTGCGACCGCGACCTGGCGCTACCAACCTGACGACTGGCCAGTGGCCCGCTCTCTGATCGAGGAGACTCGCAAGTCCGGGGCCGGGCTTCTTGTCATGGGCGCCTACGGGCACAGCCGTATGCGTGAGATGCTGTTGGGCGGTGCCACGCGAGAGGCGATCAAGGCGCACGACCTCGCCGTCCTCATGGTGCACTAGTCAGGCGATCCGGCTATGCAGAACCTGCATCTCATCCGCCTGGAGCTGGCGCGCGACCCGGAGCATCCGGACGGCGACCGCCGCCACGGCTATGAGTTTGTGGCGCCGCTGGACGCTATGGGTCGCTTGGACTTGGAAGCCTGGAAGGAGACCCGTAGTCGCTGCACCGTACATCGCTTCAACAGCAGCGATGACGACATGCGTGGCCACCTGGTGCATCGTGCCGGCGGTGCCGGCGGCTCGCAATGGATCTTCCACTACGACGTTGAGGGCGATCCGGAGGAGACCGAGGTGGGCTTTCACTTCGAGAGCCACAGCTTCAATCAGGGCGACTATGTCTCGGTGAGGGACCTAGAGGAAGAGATGTTGACCTTCCTGGTGGTCTCCGTCAGGCCACTGGATAGTTGAACGGCGTCAGTTGAGCTCGCGATAGGCCGCCGAGGCGACGCCAACCCCCAAGGTCGCGGCGACAAAACCGATCACCGTGGTAACGGTCTGAGTGAGCCAGAAGGACCCCAGGATCAGCTGGTGAAACTCTTGCTCGCTGATCACCTGGCCCGGTTCGATTTGAGCGTCCTGCACGCTGCTAAATACAATTTGAAGCAAGAAAGCAGAGAGAAAAAAGACCGGCAGGAGTACAAGCAGATAACCGAAGAAGAGCGCAAAACCCTGACCGCTGGTCTTACGCCAAGCCTCGAGGAGACTGGCGCGCTGCCCCATAGCCAAAGCGGCGAAGAGAGGCGAGACGCGCGCCAAGAAAAACAAGATGATCGAGAATCCTAGGACGGCAATGATGCCGGCCTGCAGCGGCATAGACCCGCTTGCCATACTCTTCGCAGCCAGGGCTGCGATTGCGCTGGAGAAAAGAAAAACCAGCAGTCCCAGGATCAAGAGCCAGAGCAGGTAGCGCACGTGAGCGGCGCCGACTGCCGGGATCAGGCGTACCGTCTCTCCCATCAGGATCCGTCGGTGCCAGGTCACTGCAAAGAGCGTCAGCACGATCATGTTAACCACCAGCGAGGCGGTCTCGCGCAGGCTATCGGCTTGTCCCCGCTGGGCCAGTTCCTCCAGACTCTGCGTCACCAATAGGTGCCATATCCCGAAGTAGACGAGATAGAGCAACGCCAAAGGTAGAAGGATCGCCTTCAGCCATTCGCCCAACTGGCCAAACCAGGAGGCGAAGGCGCTGCCGGCGAGTTGGCTTGCGCGCAAGCGCGCGGCAGGTGCTTGCTGGTTCAAGGTGGACGCTCTCTCCTATTCGATTGTTCTGCTATGCCCAATCGACGGCGGTCGCGCAACTCCGCTGCGGAGCGTCTTGAATGCAGAAGAAGCAACACCGACCGGCAGGCTGAGAAACGCCAATGAAAAGAAGGCAGTCAAAGCGACAGGAATGAGCCAGGCAAGACCGCTTGCCAACCCGCCTCCGCCGGGAACCCCAGCGGCGATCGAACCCAGGAGGGCGGCGCCAAAGAATGCGCCGAGCAGCAGGAAGGCAGCGACCAAGGGTATGCAAACCAGAATAAGGGCCCAGAAGAGCGCCCAACCCTGACCGCGGGTCATCTGCCAGGCAGCAAGCAAGCCAAGTTTCTGGCCGATGGCCGCGGCCGGATAGATCACCGACATGCGCGCGACGAAGTAGAGCGAAGCAACAAAGGCAACGAGCGAACCCAGAAGGACCATGTCGAGAGACCGCGTCGTCAGCGCCAGGACAAGGCCGAGAATCGTCCCGGAGGCGAACTGGGAGAGGAACAGCAACACGAGCGTCCAGATCAGAAAGCGAAGATGCTCTCTGCCGATGGGTGGCAGCAGGCTTGGCCGTTCCCCCAGAAGCGCCCAGCGATGCCAGGAAACACCCAGAAGCGTAAAGATGATGGCATCGACGATGGTCTTCAGTGCAAACCTCAAGTCCGCGGCCAGAGGCTGGGGCCCGCCGTCCTGACGCGCCCCGATCAGGCTTTGCCACGACGCAAAGTCGATCAGGATTAGAAGTGCGATTGGCAGGCCCGCTGCCCTCATCCACATGCCAAATCCACTGAACCAGAGATCGTAGGCGTCACCGGCAAGCCGCCAGGTAGACAAGCGGGATGTCGTCGCTCTCGATGCCATACAATCCCCTCTTTGCCGGCCCCTCTTTGCCGGCCCCTTTTTGCCGGCATCTCTTTGCCGGCATCACTTTGCCGGCCGGTGCTCGCCGCCCCCGATCTCTTCCAGCGGGTATTTCCAAGGGGCGCGTTCAGTCGCCCTCACCGCGGAGTAGCTGCACCTGATCGTAAAGCTGGGGGCGCCTCTGATCGTTCAGCGGCCACCAGGAACGCACCCGTCCGACCTGCTCCAAATCGATGATGGTGGTCAACAAAGCCTCTTCGTCGGGCGCCGTTGCCAGGGCAACGCCCCAAGGGTCGACAACGACTGAGCGGCCGACAAAGGCAACGCCCGAGACCTGCTCCTTGCCGGCCATGCCGGACGCCGCCAAGAAGAGCTGATGGTCGGCGGCACGCGACTTCACCAGCCAATCCCAATGGTCGAAGCGCGGGCTCAAGAAGGCGGTCGGCAGGATTACCAGCTCGGCGCCGGCCAGTGCGTAGGCACGAAAGATCTCTGGAAAACGAATGTCGGAGCAGATGCCGACTCCGAAGCGGCAGAGGTTGGTGTCGTAGACCTGCAACTGATCGCCTGGCGTAATCTTGTCGGATTCCATCAGCGCCAAAGGCAGATCCTTGCGACCCCCGGCGTCAAAGAGGTGGGTCTTGCGGTACTTGCCCAGGATGGCGCCTGAAGGCCCGATCACCGGTGCGGTGTTGTAGACGATGTCGCTGGTCTCGCCTTGCTCGTACATCGAGCCAACGATGTACATCGAGTGCTCCCGTGCCTTCGCTTGCAAACGCGCAACCGTTGGACCTGGAATGGGTTCGGCGATCGCCTTGTGGGCTTCCGGCGCGGAGAAGCCGCTTCCGGTCCAGACTTCCGGCAGCACTACGATCTGGCTGCCGCGTGCGGCCGCGATATCGAGCATGTCCAAGCAAGTCTGGACTGTGCCGGCCTTGTCGTCGTCCTGCGCGTTGAACTGAAGGATCGACAGGGTCAGCGATCGTTCCGCCATGGAACCTCTCCTCTTGTTCCGAATGCTATGGGCGACCATAGACTCATTGAGACCCAAGGTCAGCAAATCCAGATAAGACAAGACGATTGTGCATCCAAGCGCGGGTCCATAGGCTCCTCGCGATCAGAGGCTCACGAGGCCAGCGAAGGACCGACCGCAGAGATGACCATCCACGTCGCGCTCAACCACACCACCAGTTACCGCTACGAACGATCCATCCTGATGGGACCTCAGGTGGTGCGTCTGCGCCCAGCCCCGCACAGCCGAACGAAGATCTTGAGCTATGCGCTCTCGGTCGAGCCGAAGCTGCACTTCCTGAACTGGCAGCAGGACCCGCATGGCAACTATCTGGCCCGCCTAGTGTTTCCCGAAAAGGTCGATCATTTCACGGTGGCAGTCGACCTGATCGCCGACATGGCGGTCTACAACCCTTTCGATTTCTTCCTCGAACCCGAGGCTGAGACCTATCCTTTCGGCTACGACACGCTCACCCGTCGCGACCTCGATCCCTATCTGCAAACCGAGGCGCCGGGACCGCTGCTAAGAGCCTGGCTGACGGATGTGCCGAAAGAGGAAATGCGCACCGTCGACTTTCTGGTCGCGCTGAACCAGCGGCTGCAACAGGACATCGGCTATGTCGTGCGCATGGAGCCCGGCGTGCAGACGCCCGAAGAAACCCTGAAGCTGGCCAAGGGTTCCTGCCGCGACAGTGGTTGGCTCCTGGTCCAGATCCTGCGTCATCTTGGGATTGCCGCACGCTTTGTCTCTGGCTATTTGATCCAGCTGACTGCTGACGTGAAGGCGCTGGACGGCCCCAGTGGGACGGACCGTGATTTCACCGACCTGCATGCCTGGACAGAGGCCTATTTGCCCGGGGCGGGTTGGGTCGGATTGGATTCAACCTCCGGCCTCTTCGCCGGCGAGGGGCATATTCCGCTGGCTTGCACACCGCACCCCTCGACGGCCGCGCCGATCTCCGGCGGTGTCGAGCAGGCCGAGACCAACTTCTCCTTCGCCATGTCGGTCACTCGCGTACTGGAGACGCCGCGGGTCACCAAGCCTTACGCCGAGGATCAGTGGCAGGCAATCGACGGCTTCGGTTATGCGCTGGACCGCGAGCTTCAGGAAAAGGACGTACGGGTCACGATTGGCGGCGAGCCAACCTTCGTCTCGCTGGACGATCCAGAGGGGGAGGAGTGGAACACCGGAGCCGTTGGGCCTACCAAGCGCGGCCTTGCCGATAGCCTGATCGGGCGACTAAAGCAACGCTTCGCACCCGAGGGGCTGCTGCACTATGGCCAAGGCAAGTGGTACCCGGGCGAGCAGCTGCCGCGCTGGGCCTTCGCGCTCTACTGGCGCAACGACGGTGCGCCTCTGGTCAAGAACCAAGAGATCTTCGCTGCAGAGACAAGCGACCACAAACCCAGCCTGGCCGAGGCCGAAGCCCTGGCGAAGGCGATCGCGCAGCGTCTCGAGGTCGATATCAACGCCGCCCTGCCGGCCTACGAAGACCCCCTGCACTTCCTAACCAAGGAACAGCGCCTGCCGGAGAACCTGGATCCGCAAGACAATCGACTGGAGGATCCTCTGGCACGCGCCCGCATTGCTCGCGTTTTCGAGCGCGGTCTTGGCACGCCAACCTGTTTCGTCCTGCCGATCCAGCGCTGGCAGGCCAAGGATGATGGCCGCCGCTGGGCAAGTGAACGCTGGACCACCCGGGCCGGCCATCTCTTTTTGATGCCGGGCGATTCTGCGGCCGGTATGCGCCTTCCTCTGGGCGCCCTCCCGCATCTTGAAGAGGAGGATTACCCCTACGTCATTCCAGCCGACCCCTTCGAACAGCGCCACCCCCTGCCCGCGCCAGACCCGCTGCGGCAGCCCTTTTCTCATGGCATCGGTTTCACCGACCGTAACGAGCCGCTGCCCGAGAGCGGGCAGCCGGTGCGCACCGCCATGACGGTGGAGCCACGCGACGGGCGGCTTTGCGTCTTCATGCCTCCGACCGAGACCGTCGAGGACTATCTGGACCTGGTGGCCGCGGTCGAGGATTCGGCGCTCGAACTGGGTTTGGCATTGCACATCGAGGGCTACCCGCCGCCCGAGGATCCGCGCCTCAAGGTGATCAAGGTCACCCCGGACCCCGGCGTCATCGAGGTCAACGTGCAACCGGCCGCGACCTGGGAAGAGATGCGCGCCATCACCGAGGGCCTTTATGAGGATGCCCATCAAACCAGGCTCGGCACCGAGAAATTTATGCTGGACGGGCGCCACAGCGGCACCGGCGGCGGCAATCACGTGGTCTTGGGCGGACCCACGGCACCCGACAGCCCCTTCCTGCGGCGGCCCGACCTGCTGCGCAGCTTCATCGCCTACTGGCAGCACCACCCTGCCCTCTCCTACCTCTTCTCCGGCCTCTTCATCGGACCGACCAGCCAGGCTCCTCGGATCGACGAGGCACGCAACGATCAGCTCTTGGAACTGGAACTGGCCTTCGCGCAGATTCCCGACCCCGACAGGGACGAGGCACCGGCCTCTTGGCTGATCGATCGCATCCTGCGCAACCTCCTGATCGACGTCACCGGCAACACCCACCGCGCCGAGATCTGCATCGACAAGCTCTACTCCCCGGACAGCCCGACCGGCCGTCTGGGCCTGGTCGAGTTCCGCGCCTTCGAGATGCCGCCGCATGCCCGCATGAGCCTGGTGCAGCAACTGCTGCTGCGCGCCCTGGTCGCCCGCTTCTGGAAGCAACCCTACAAGGGCTCCCTGGTGCGCTGGGGCACCGCACTGCACGACCGCTTCATGCTGCCCCACTATGTCTGGCAGGATCTCTTGGCGGTCGTCGAAGACCTGCGCGTCGCCGGCTATCCCATCGATGCCGAGTGGTTCGCACCACACTGGGAGTTCCGCTTCCCGCGCCTGGGCGTGCTGCAGCATGGGGACATAGAAATCGAGGTGCGCCAGGCGTTGGAACCCTGGCACGTGCTGGGCGAAGAAGGCATGGCCGGCGGCACCGTGCGCTATGTCGACTCCTCCCTGGAACGTCTGCAGATACGGGTGCGCGGCCTCAGCGGCGAGCGCTATCTGGTCGCCTGCAATGGCTTTCAGCTTCCCTTGAGAGGAACCGGGAACCCGGGCGAGGCCGTAGCCGGCGTCCGCTTTCGGGCCTGGCAGCCATCCTCCTGCCTGCACCCCACCATCCCGGTCGACGCGCCGCTGACCTTCGACCTTTACGACCGCTGGACCGGGCGCTCGCTCGCCGGTGCGCAGTATCATGTCTCCCATCCCGGCGGCCTCAGCCACGAGACCTTCCCCGTCAACAGCTACGAGGCCGAGTCCCGGCGCCTCGCCCGTTTCTTCGCCTTCGGCCACAGCCCCGGGCCCCAGCCAGAACCCCGCGCCCTCGCGCGCCCTGAGATGCCGCACACTCTGGACCTGCGCTGGGCACTTTCATAACGAGCGAGGCCCAAGGTGACAGGATAGCACCGTCAGGAGGGGAGAGGTTTCATGTCACGCTATCAAAGCTCAATCGCGCTGCACGAACGCGCACGCCGTGTGCTGCCGGGCGGGGTCAGCAGCAATTTCCGCTACCACGCCATGCCGGTTCCCTTGGCGATCGAGCGGGGTGAGGGCGCCTACGTCTTCGATGCCGACGGCAATCGCTACATCGATTTCATTCTGGGCAATGGGCCGGCAATTCTAGGGCATTCGCCGACGGCCGTGCTGGAGGCGGTGCGCGAAAGCCTGAACAAGGGCCAGACCTTTGCGGCCGTGCACCCGGATGAGGTGGCGCTGGCCGAATATCTGACAGGAATTCTGCCCTGTGCCGAACAACTCCGCTTCGACGTCTCGGGCACTCAGGGCGATCACATCGCGCTCCGCCTGGCGCGTGCAAAAACCGGTCGGCAGCGCATCGTGAAGTTCGAGGGGCAGTATCACGGCTGGGCCGACGACATCATGGGCAGCGTTGGGCCGGCGCTGAACCAGGCAGGCCCCCGTGAAGCACCTCTGGCCGTGCCGCAAAGCCGCGGCCAAAGCGCTCTGGCGAGCGAACTGCTGGTTCTGCCATTCAACGATCCAGCGCTCCTGGACCAGGCGCTCAGCCGGCACGGTGAAGAGATCGCCGCAATCATCCTGGAGCCAATAGCCTGCAACGCCGGCGTGATCGAGCCCGCACCCGGCTATCTGCGTGATATGCGCCGGCTGTGCGATCGCCACGGCATCGTTCTAATCTTCGACGAGGTCATCACAGGCTTCCGCGCAGCGCTTGGCGGTGCGCAGCAGCGCTATGGGGTGACACCGGACTTGGCCGTCTTCGCCAAGGCCGCAGCCGGTGGGTTTCCCCTGAGCATCGTCACTGGCAAGGCTGAGATCATGCGGGAACTGACCGAAGGCGTGGTGCATGGCGGCACCTATAACGCGGTCACCTGTGCGATTGCCGCCTGTCGGGCGACGGTGGAGACCTTGGCCGCCGACGACTGTGCGGCGCTTAAGAGCATGGAGGCGCGCGGTAAAGGCTTGATGCTCGGACTGGTGGAGCTTGGAAAGACCATCGGTTTGCCGCTGCACTGTCAGGGCATCGGCACCATCTTCACCACGGTCTTCACCGAGACCCCGCCGATCCTGGACTATCGCGCCTATAAGGAGAGCGATGAGGTCCTACGTCTGGCCTTCGTCGAGGCCCTGCAGCAGCGCGGTGTCCGGACCACGCCGCGCGGCACCTGGTTCCTCTCCACCGTACTCAGCGATGCCGATGTCGAAGAGACTTTGATCGCGGCCAAGGGAGCGCTGGAAAGCATCGCCGTTAGCCACCATTTATAGATACATCAAAGCCATGCGCCGAGAGAGGGCGGACAGCATGGCCAATCCCCCTCTAGACAGACGCCCTCACCACATCGGAGGGCAAGAGCCATGACCATTCCACCGCGCACGCTGGACCACATCGTGCTGACCGTTCGCGACCTGGAGGCCGCTAAGAACCGCTTTGAGGCGCTGGGATTTACCGTTACGCCCAAGGCACAGCACCTCTGGGGTACCGCCAACCGCGTCGTGCAGTTGCCGGGCGGCAGCTTCATTGAAATCATCACCGTCGAACGCCCGGAGCTTGTCGAGAGCTTTGGCCGCGGCCTGCCATCCGGCGCCTTGGATTTCGGTGCCTTCAATCAAAACTACCTGGCAGAGCGCGAAGGCTTCTCCATGCTGGTGCTCACCGGCCAGGACTGCGCTGCCGACAAAGCCGACTTCGCGACCATCGGCGGGCATCCGGCCTTCGAATTCGAGCGCCAGACCACTCTGCCGGACGGTAGTGCTGCCAAGGTCGCCTTCTCTCTGGCATTCGCCAGCGATCCGGCCTTGCCCAATTGCGGCTTCTTCACCTGTCACAACCACTTCCCCGATGTCTTCTGGAAGCCGGCCTTCCAGAGCCATGCCAACGGCGCCACAGACATTGCGCGGGTCGTTATGGCAGCGCCAAACCCGGCGCAGCACGAGGCCTTCCTTGCCCATTTCACCGGGCAGCCAGCTTCGCCGATTGAGGGCGGACTGCGCTTTCCCCTGGTCGGTAGGGAGCTACTGGTCGTTGAGCCGGATCGCATAAACGACCTCTTCCCCGGCCACAGCGTAAAGCACGACGGCGCGCACTTCGTCGGAATTCAGATCATGGGGTCTTCGGTCGTCGATGAAGATCTCTTTGGCATGCTTCTTGCCACTGCCCGCTAACCCACCATCGTTTTGGGATCGACGATGCGATCGAACGCCTCCGCCGTGACGTAACCCAGGTCCAAGCCGGCCTCTTTCAGGGTCATGTCGTGCGCGTAGGCGTGATGTGCGATTGCTGAAGCTTTGTCATAGCCGATGTGCGGGCTGAGCGCCGTCACCAGCATCAGCGAACGCTCGACGAAGGCAGCGATCTGCGGCCGATTGGGCTCCATTCCCGTAACCAGATACTTGGTGAAGGCCTCCGCCCCGTCGGCCATGATCAAGGCGGACTGAATCACGCCGTTTATCATCAGCGGCTTATAGACGTTCATCTGCAGAAAGCCGCCCGATCCGGCCATGCCGACCGCCACGTCATTGGCCATCACTTGCAAGGCCAGCATGGCCATGGCTTCGCACTGAGTGGGATTGACCTTGCCGGGCATGATGGAGGAGCCCGGCTCGTTCGCCGGGATCTCCAGTTCGTGAATGCCGCAGCGCGGGCCGCAGGACAGCAGACGGATGTCGTTGGCGATCTTGAAGAGCGAAGCGGCCAAGGTCTTGTAGGCGCCGTGCAGCATGACAAGCGCGTCATGGCTACCTTGGACGGCGAACTTGTTGGGCGCGGTGACGAATGCCACGCCGCTCAGTTCGGCAATTGCGGCCGCAACCGCCTCGGCAAAGCGCGGATCGGCGTTGATACCGGTGCCCACCGCCGTACCGCCGAGCGCCAGCTTCAAGACATCGCCCAGAGCGTAATCGATGCGCGCCAGGTCGTCGCTCAAGAGCGCCGCCCAGCCCGCGACCTCCTGGCCCAGGGTCAGCGGAACGGCATCTTGCATGTGCGTGCGGCCGATCTTCACGATGTCGGACCAGGCCGCTGCTTTGGCCGCCAAGGCATCGCGCAAGGCAGTGATGGCCGGCAGCAGGCGTTGCCTGGTCAGCAGGGCAGCCGCCATGTTCATCGCCGTTGGAAAGGAATCGTTCGACGACTGCGAGAGGTTCACATGGTCGTTGGGATGCACCGGGTCTTTTGAACCCAGCACGCCGCCGGCCAATGCGATCGCCCGGTTGGCCACCACTTCGTTCACATTCATGTTGGTCTGGGTGCCGCTGCCCGTCATCCAGACGTGCAGAGGAAAATGCGCGTCCAGTCGACCTCCGGCCACCTCGCCGGCTGCCTCAATGATCAGCTGTGCCAGCCGGGCGTCGAGCAAACCGAGATCGCGGTTGGCCTGGGCGGCTGCCTGCTTAAGCAGTCCGTAAGCATGGATCACTTCGATCGGCATCAGGTCGCGGCCGATGGCAAAGTGCTCCAGCGAGCGTTGGGTCTGGGCGCCCCAGTAGCGGTCCTCCGGAACTTCTATCTCGCCGATGCTGTCGCTTTCCCACCTCATGGCAGCCTCCTCGAATTGGCGCTTCTTCTTAAAGCTTCGCAGGCTGCAGGCTGGGGTCAAGCCTTAGAGCCCGGCCCGAAACTGCTTATGCCCTGCACCGTCTTATCAAGGCCTAGGGCAAGGAGAGTGTCGCGCGGCGATGCCTTGCGCATCGTAAGCGGCGCACGACGCAGTCCCAAGGCCTTGATAAGACGGCCCTTCGGGTCGCTGCAGGACGCAAGCAGTTTCGGGCCGGACTCTTAGGCCGAGGAGGAATTCATGAGCACCCTACCCGACTGGTACTACGACGATCGCCGCCAGGTGGGATTGGATTTCGAGGACAACGATCAGGTCGCAGCCTACGACGCACGCCAGGGCACCGACAGCAGCGCGGATCGGGCGACCTTGGAGCGCTTGGCGCTCCCTCCCGGCGCCCTCCTGATCGATATCGGCTGCGGCACCGGCAATCTGGTGCGCTGTGCGGCAGAGGCCGGCCACATCGCTCAAGGCTACGACGTCTCTCCGGCTATGTTGGAGTTTGCCAGGGCCCGTGCCAGAAGCCTTGAGAACGCCAGTTTTCACCTGGGTGGCTTCCTTACGCTGCAGGCAGAGCCGGACAGCGTCGACGCCATCACCAGCAGCTATGCCTTGCATCACCTCTCGGACTTCTGGAAACAACTGGCCCTGCTGCGCCTTCATGCCTTGTTGAAGCCGGGTGGCCGACTGCTGCTGCGCGACGTCGTCTTTGCCTTCCCAGCCGAGGAGATCGAGAGCGGCGTGGAAGGCTGGATCGCGCAGATGAGCCGCAGCGACGGCCAGGGCTTCAGCCGCGCCGACTTCGCCATCCATGTCCGCGAAGAACACAGCACCTTCACCTGGATTCTGGAGGGTCTGCTGGAGCGCGCCGGTTTTCGCCTACTGGAGAACCGCGATTCCTCCGCCGCCTACTTCGACCGTCTCTACGAGAGGGCTTGACGGCAAGCCTCTGCTGCTCGACATGCAAGAGAACCTGCGCCGGCGACAAGGAGGTTTGTGCCCGATGCAAAGCGATAAGCGTATCTTCGACGACCTCGCCCGGGTGCTCTCCGGCGCGATGGGCGCGACCAGTGGCATACGCGGCGATCTAGAGTCGCGCCTTCGCGAGCCCCTGGAGCGGATGGCCGAACGTCTGCAACTGGTCACCCGCGAAGAATTCGAGTTGGTCCGCGAAATGGCCGAGATCGCCCGCCAAGAACAGGAGGATCTGGCCGAACGGGTTCGCGTTCTGGAGGCCGAACTGGCTGAACTGAAAGCGAAAGCACCCAAGCCACGCAGCCGAAAAACCAAGGCCGCGACCAGCGCCAGCTAACGCAATCGTCACAAGAGATTCATGGAGTCTGCCCGGCCGTGATGCACAAGGTATCTTGCGGGGCGCCAGTAGAGAGTGGCAGGCTCCTCATTAGGGTTGCGGAACAGGATTCGCCGCGACGAGCTTGACGTTAAGTCAGCGATCGGGGAGAGATCCGGGGACCGAAACCCATCAGTTGCAGATGTGGGGCGAAGCCTACTGCTTTCGTCCGGCGACATCGGCACCAGCGAAGGGGAGTACAACACGGATGGTCAGCCTCGCAACCCAACCCCACGAGAACGGCAACCCCATAGATCTGATAGAAGAGCTGGTCATGGCCAACGACTGGGCCTTCGACCGCGCCAGCGAGTCCGAGATGGTGGTCGAGATTGCCGGTCGTTGGTGCAGCTATCACCTCTGCTTTGTCTGGGATATTGAGCTGCAGGCCGTCTTCTTCTCCTGCCACCTGGACGTGAAAACCACACCAGCCAGCCGCCGTGCCGTCGCCGAATTGCTGGCCAAGGCAAACGAGCGCCTCTGGCTTGGCCACTTCGAGCTCAGCCACGAGGATGGCTTGGTCAGCTATCGCCACACCCTGCCGCTGCGCGGCACCGCCGGCATGGCCGCCGATCAGCTCGAAGATCTGGTCGACTGCGGCGTTGGCGAAAGCGAGCGCTTTTACCCAGCGCTCCAGCTCGTCGTCTGGGGCGGCCGCGATCCCGACGAGGCCCTGCAAACGGCCCTCATGGATACCGTCGGCGAGGCCTAGATTCAGAGAACTCCCGTCGGGAATTGAACCTGACGAGGTCACACAAGAGAGGCCGGCTTGCCGTCAGAGGTGCCGGCCTCTCGCTTTAGGAGCCAATGCACATGCAGATTGACGGTCCCCTCACCCTGGTCGGCTGCGGCAAAATGGGGGGCGCGATGCTGTCCGGCTGGCTGGCCGAAGGTCTCTCGGCCGATCAAGTCTACCTGATCGACCCCAGTGCAGATGCCGTCGCTGGTTTTGTCGCCCAGGGCTGCCATCACGTCTCCAGCCCTCCGTCCCACACCCGCGTGGTCGTCATTGCCGTCAAGCCGCAGATGATGGGTGGAGCGCTGGACGGCTTGGCTGACCAAGCAGGCGGCCGGACCCTCTTCGTCTCGATCGCTGCCGGGGTTACCCTAGCGAGCTTTCGTCAAGCGCTTGGAACCAAAGCATTGATCGTGCGCACGATGCCGAACACACCGGCCGCTGTCGGCCGCGGTATGACAGTCATGGTCGCCGGACCCGAAGTCGGCGCCGAGGATCGAAACCTGGCCACCTCCCTGCTGGCTGCCGTCGGCGAAACGGCCTGGGTCGAGGACGAAGGCCTGCTGGATGCGGTCACAGCGGTCTCCGGCGGTGGCCCAGCCTACGTCTTCCTGCTGGCTGAGAGCCTGGCCAAGGCTGGCATCGCTGCCGGCCTACCGGAGGACCTGGCAACCCGACTCGCCCGCGCAACGGTCACCGGATCGGGCGAACTGCTCTTTCAGGCAGAGGAAGACCCAGCCATCTTGCGCAAGAACGTCACCAGCCCCGGCGGCACCACGCTTGAGGCCTTGAAAATCCTAATGGCCGACGAAGGACTGCAGCCATTGCTGAACAAGGCGATCGCGGCGGCCACGGCGCGCAGCCGAGAGCTGGGCGGCTGAGGTGGAACTCAAAGGCAGTGCCGCGCGGGTCCAGGCCGCTCTCGACCAGGCCGGTCAGGTGCTCAGTGTGCGCGAGTTTCCGGCCTCCACCCGCACCGCTCAAGACGCCGCGGCCGCCATCGGCTGCCCAGTGGCGGCAATCGCCAAGTCCCTGATCTTCCGCGCCAAGGACAGCGACCGGCCGGTGCTGATCGTGGCGAGCGGAGCCAACCGTGTCGACGAGAAGCGGGTGGCCCGGCATCTGGGCGAAAAGCTGGGCCGAGCCGATGCCGCCTACGTCCGCGAGAAGACCGGCTTTGCCATCGGCGGCGTGCCACCCTGCGGCCACACCACCCCGCCGCTCGTATTCCTGGACGAAGACCTCTTCGCCCTGGAAGAGATCTGGGCGGCGGCCGGCACACCAAACGCCGTGTTCCGCCTGACACCCGAAGCGCTTAAGACGCTAACAAAAGGACAGGTGATAAGGTTGAAACCGGAAACCTAAGCCGAGCGCACCGCCTCTTCGGAATGGCCCGAAGTTGACGCTTGGCCATGGCGAACGGCGACTGCGGCCACTAAGGAAAACCAAACAGGAGGGGTGCATTGGATCGACGACTGTCAGCAATCCTCGCCGCCGATATCGTCGGATACACACGGCTCATGGGCCAAGACGAGGCGGCAACGCTCGACCGGGTGATCAAATTGCGCCGCGAGACGATCGAGCCGATGGTGGAACGCCACCGCGGGCGGATCTTCAAACTCACCGGCGACGGTATCCTGGTCGAGTTCCCCACCGTCACCAACGCCGTCGAATGCGCGCTGGACTGGCAATCCAGCTTGGCCGCAGAAGAGGCCGAACGCGACCCGCACCGTCGCATCATCTACCGCATCGGTGTCAACCTGGGAGAAGTGATCTTAGAGGGTGACGACCTCTACGGTGAGGGTGTCAATCTGGCCGCTCGCCTGGAAGGTGTAGCAGACCCAGGCGGCATCAGCCTGTCCGGCGACGCCTTTCGCCAGGTCCGTGGAAAAATTGATGCTGAGTTCGTCGATAGGGGTCAGGTACGTCTGAAGAACGTTGCCGAGCCTGTTCAGGTCTATGCAGCCAAGACCAACGCCATTGCGCCTCCAGCACAGGCTGCCGCCGGCGCCAGACCATCTGTTGCGGTCCTTCCATTGATTAACATGAGCGGCGAGGCCGATCAGGACTATTTCAGCAACGGCATCACCGAGGACATTATCACCGAGCTATCCCGCTTTCGCATTCTCTCTGTTGCATCGCGCACCGCCTCCTTTGCGTTCAAGTCTGATCACGCCGACATCTCCGCCATCGCGCAGAAGTTGGGCGTCCAGTTCATCGTCCAAGGCAGTGTGCGCCGCGCTGGCAAACGCGTGCGTATCACCGTACAACTGATCGAGGCAGAGACCGGCGATCATGTCTGGGCCGAGCGCTATGACCGCGACCTTGAAGATGTTTTTGCAGTTCAGGACGAGGTAACGCGCAGCATTGTTGGCGTTCTGCCGGGCCGCGTGCAAGGTGCCGTCGCCCACCGCGCCGCGCGGCGCCCGCCGGACAGCATTCGGGCCTACGAAGTCATGCTGCAGGGCAAGGCGCTAAGAGACAGCTTTAGCGCAGGGGCCACCGAAAGAGCCCGGCGGCTCTTCGAGAAGTCGATCCAGTTGGATCCGCAATACGGCCGTGCCTATTCCTATCTGGCCGACACCTATTTCGTCGATTCCATGCTCGGCCTCGGCACCGAAGAGACCAAACAAGAAATGGTGGCGAACGTCACCAAGGCGATCGAACTCGACCCCGCGGACGTATCGATTCAAGAAGAGCGTGGCTTCGCCTACATTGTGGCGGGTCAGTGGGAGGATGCATCAACGCAGTTCGACCGCACCATCGCCCAGATCGGCATCGAGTCCGAGCAACTGCTTTGGTGTGCCTATGGCCTGGCCATGCTTGGTCGCCATGAAGAGGCCCTGACCGAAATCCACCGCGCCAAATCCTATGATCCGCTGCACCCGCCCTCCTTTGATTGGGTCTTGGGCCAAGCCCTCTTCTTCACTGGGAACTACGAGCAAGCGAACGCAGTTTTGAAGGCCGCGGCGCTTCTGAACTCGCTGGCCTATGCCTGCCGGACCGGCGCCTATGCCTATCTTGGCCGAAAGGAACAGGCGCGCGCGGCTTTGGCGGAGTTCATCGCCGTACGCCAAGCCGAGTTTCGAGACCGGAAGTTTCCGGAAGGAAACATTTCTGTCGAGGCACTGATCGGCGGTTATCGTGACACCTGGCGGCGACAGGAAGACTGGGAGCGGATCGCCGAGGGTTTGCGATTGGCAGGGCTTCCCTCCTAAAGCAGTTCAAAAGGCAGACAGCACCGCCACACCGGCCACAACCACACCGATTGCCAAGCCATTGGCCCCAGTGGATGCGCTCGCGCAGGAAGACCCAGGCCAGCAACTGCACGAAGCGAACGTCGGCGCGCTGCAAAATGTCCAACTTCCTTGTCCGGTATCCGGGCCGCCGGTGCTCGCGGACCCGGGCCCAAGCATCGGAAGGATGCGGCTCTGCGCAATCCGACGCTGGCTGCGGGTGATGGCATCGCGGTATTGAAAAGCTTAGAGCGCATGAAAACAAACCATGTGCGCTTTGCACCACTTTCTTACCGGAGGTCAAGCGACCTAGCCGTAGACCACAAACTCTATGCTGGTGAGCGTCACGCCAGCCGGAAGACTGACTCCAGCACCTAGCGCAAGGGTATCGACACCGGACCCGCCGTCGAAAAGATCGCCCGCTTGTAGCTCACTTTGGCTGGCGGCGTTCAGGGTATCGCCACCACTGCCACCGAAGACACTGTCGATACCGACGCCGCCAAAGAGAAATGCATCAACTTCGCGGCCACCCCGGACTATATCGTTGCCCGAGCTGCCGTAGAGATAGCTGTCTCGACCGGAGCCACCATTGAGTGTATCATGGCCACAGCCACCGAACAGGAAAGAGTCGTCACCTACGCCCCCGAACAGCTCATCACTGTTGTCTTCACCAAAGAGGAACGCGTCCGCCCCGCTATTGCCGGTCAGATAGTCCTTGCCGCTACCGCCAAACAGTTCAGAATCCGCTCCGCTGCCACCGAACAACTGGTCGGTGCCGCTGCGTCCCAAAAGGGTAGCGTCATTGCTGCGGCCGCCTTTTACGAGATCATCTCCCTTGCCGCCAAAAAGGGAGCTGTCATCGCCGTCACCGCCGTTGACGGTGTCATTCCCAACCCCACCACTAAAGAACACGTCTTCACCAGCACCTCCGAAAACCCGATCGACCCCTCGTCCGCCAAGTAATGCAATATCTCCGGCGGTTCCTCCATAGATACGATCCCCGCCGTCACCTCCGTAGACTCTGACATCTACCCCACTGCCTCCGAAGAGGCTGTCGGCACCACTGCCTCCGTAGAACCAGGAATCATCCTCATCGCCGCCGAAGAGGCTGTCGGCGCCACTGCCTCCGAAGAACCTGGAATCATCTTCATCGCCGCCGAAGAGGCCGTCGTCACCGTCACCTCCCTCAAAAAACATATCGTCCCCATCACCACCGAAAATGCTGTCGTCCCCGTCGCCACCATAAAAGAATGCGTCTAACGCTCCGCCGGCGGAGAGGCTATCGTCGCCGCTGCCGCCAAAGAAACGCCTATCATACGCACTTCCGCTTCTGATCTGGTCGTTGCCGCTACCTCCGTAGAGAAAGGTGCCTCTACTCCTGCCCGGGTAGATCAGGTCGTCGCCGTCGCCTCCAAAGAAAGAGGAAGAAACACCACCAGTGATTGTCGACGAACCGCGGCCGTAGAGCCTGTCGTCGCCGCTGCCTCCGAAGAAAAGATTATCAGTCCCAAGGCTGCTGAAAAGTCTGTCTTTGCCGCTGCCTCCGTAGAAATGGCTATCATCCCCAACACCGCCGTAGAGCCTGTCGCCGCCGTCGCCTCCGTAGAAACTGAAATCATCCCCAGTTTCTCCGAAGAGCCGGTCGGTGCCGTTGCCTCCGTAGACACTGAAATCATTCCCGGCATCACCATAGACCCGGTCGGTGCCACCGCCCCCGAATAGCTTGTCGTCGCCCAATGTGCCGAAGAGCCGATCATCTCCATTCAATCCATAGATCGCATCATCCTGGTCCGTGCCTATGAGAGTGTTGTTCTCGCCGGCGGTTCCGAAGATCACAGCCATTGCACCGCTCCTTTGTTTGCCCGGGATTGTCCATTTCGAACCGCCTTTTTGGGCTGGTAGACGCGCTCATCCGGCATACCCCATGTGCGCCGCATTCAAGGCGAAGCGGGTGCTTGCGGCCTTGATCGAGCGAATCCGGCGACTAACCGAGATTCTCGAGGTAACCCGGCTCTCCCGCGAGATGTTGGCTGAACTTCAATCTGAGTGCAACCGGCGAGACAATGCAGCATCGGAGAATGCACGATTGCGGGTGCGTCGCGAAAACCTCGCTTCAATCAACGTGACCTCAAGATAGTGAATCATGAAACAGATGCGCAGTCACCGCAACCTCGTGTTCGCCTGGGATATGCGGACTAATGGGCCGATAGCACCGCCACGCCGGCGACGATCACCCCGATCGCCAGCCATTGGCCCCAGTGGATGCGCTCGCGCAGGAAAATCCAGGCCAGCAGTACGGGCACGACGCAAAAGGTCGAAGCGACGACAACAGCCTCGGTCGCGTTCTCCGGGATCCGGCTGCCGGCCAGAAGCGCCAAGTAGGCGCCGCCGTCGATCGTTCCTTGGAACAGCAAAACAGGCCACCAGCGCCAGGGGATCGGCCGGCGCAGCTTCGGCATCAGCAACAAGATCGAAAGAGTGACGATCACGCCGAAAAGGCGGATCGACAGCAGCACTTGCATTTCGCCAAAGAGAGGTCCGGCAGTCTGCAGTGCCGCAATGCCCGAGGCGAAACCGATGGAAGAGAGCAGCGCCACCAGGATCGTAAAGGCAACGCCCCCGCGCTGCGCTTCAGCCAGCGGCTCTGCAGAGCTGCCAAGCCGTGCGACGACGACCACCGCAAGCATAACCGCCGCCATGGCCAAGAGCTGCACCAAGGTAGGCTCAACGCCGTAGCCCAGGGCGATCAGCAGACTCCAGACCGGATAGGCGGCGACGATAGGTGCTACCAGCGAAATCGGCCCACGCATCATGCCCAGATAGAGCAGCCCGGTGGCACCGACGATACCAAAGCAGGAGGCAAAGAGCGCCAGCCAACCTTCGCTGGGGAAGCGCAAGGCGATACCTTCCGACCAGGCATAGGCGCTGAGCAACAAAAAGCTGCTGCTCATAACGCCCGCCATCGCGGTTGCAATACCGACCCGTCTGCCGGTAAAGCGCGACAGGAAATCTCCCGTACCCCAACCAAGTGCGGTCAGGACACCCCAGAGTGCCGGCGGCATGCAGCCTCCCCCTTAGCCTTCCGAAATCAGACGCAGATCCTCGCGGAAGGCGAACTTCACTGCAAGCCGACTATGTCAACCAGAGGAAGTCGCTTGAGGTCAGCTGGTTGGCGGCACTCAGCGCATTGATCGCAAAGGTGACATCGCCGCTGCCGTCGCCGTCTTGATCGACCTCGACCGCATTGCCGCCAGCAAAGCGGGCTTCCGAGTTACCGCCGCCAGTGAAGGCCGCACCGTCGATGTAGGTGAAACTGCCGACCTCAAGCCCGGTGCGGAAGGTGATCTTGTCCTCGGCGTTGCCGGCTCCCAAGGTCGCACCGTCGAAGTCGGAGATGACTTGCGAGCCGGACCCCAGGACAGCGCCGAAGAGGAACTGATCCATGCCGGAGCCACCGAAGACCGTGTCGTCCTTGGCAACATTCAGCACATCCGAACCGCTCTCGCCGCGCATGATGTCGGCATCGGCGCCACCGAAGATCCTGTCGTCGCCAAGCCCGCCCTCGATCCGGTCTTCGCCTTGGTTGCCGGCCAGGCGGTTGTCGCCGGTGTTACCGTCGATCTTGTTGTCCAACGCGTTGCCTGTGCCATCGATATCGCCGAAGTCGAACTGCATGCGCAGGTTCTCGACGAAGGCCGTCGCCGTGCCGTCCGGCAGGGTGAAGTCGGTTTCGGCCCGCACCAGATCCGTGCCCTCGGTGTCCAGCGCGACGATGCTGTCGCTCTGAGTGTCCACTACGAAGGTGTCGTTGCCGATCCCACCGGCCAGCACATCGCTGCCGCCACGGCCGTTCAGGATGTCATTGTCTTCGGCGCCGAAGAGGCTGTTCGCATCGGTGTTGCCCAGGATGGTGTTGGCGAACTCATTGCCGCCCAGATCGGCATCGCCTATGCGGTTCAGGTTCAGCCGCTCGACATGCCCTTCGAGACCGCCGGCCAGGGTATAGTCCAGCGCGTTGGAGCGCAGGACATCTTCGAGACCACCGGCCGCAGTCTCACGCACCAGATCGGTCGCTGTCTCGACGACGAAGGTGTCGTTCGCCTTGCCGCCGAAGGCGGTATCGCTACCCGAGCCACCGTTCAAGCGATCGCGATTACTGGCACCAAACAGGATGTCGGCCCCGGACCCGCCGACCATGGTGTCCTGATCCTCACCGCCGTAGACCTGATCGTCGCCGAGGCCGGCGAGAATGAGATCCCTACCGCTTGCTCCATAGAGGAAGTCGCCGCCGCTATCGCCGCGCAGGACATCGTCGCCCGCAGCGCCGAAGAGTTGATCGGCGCCGCTACCACCATCGATGCTGTCGTTCTCATTGCCGCCGAAGAGGCTCGAATCGTTGCCGTCCCCTCCTTCCATGAGGTCGTCGCCATCGCCGCCGTAGAGCCGGAGGTCATTCCCCTTCCCGCCATAAATCCGGTCCATGCCGGTTTGTCCGAGCAGCAAGGAGTCGTTGCCGCTATCGCCAAACAAGCTATCATCGCCGCTGGCTCCGTAGAAACTCCTATCCTCGCCCGATCCACCGAAGATGCGATCTGTATCATTGCTCCCGTACAAGCGTCTGTCGTCACCCTCACCGCCGTACAACAGGTCATTTCCGGAGCGACCGACGAGACGAATATCCACACCCGAGCCGCCGAAGAGTGAGTCATTACCCTCGTGGCCAAAGAGACCGAAATCGCCGCCGCTGTCTCCGTACAGGCTGTCGTCGCCGTCCAAACCGTCAAGCGTGACATCGTTGCCATTACCGCCGAAGATACCGTCATTGCCGCTACGACCGTTCAGCAGGCTGTCACCGCCGTTGCCGCCGAAGATCGTGTCTGCCCCAGGGCCGCCGAAAAACTGATAGTCCGCGCCGTCGTCACCTTCGAGAACATCCGCGCCATAGCCCCCGTAGGAGAAGAGGTCGATCCCGCTTCCGCCATAGAAGGTATCGTCGCCGCTGCGCCCGGAAAAGGCATCCGAGCCGCTGAGCCCGCGTCCGACATTGATGCGCTGATCGCCGTAGAGGCGATCGGTGCCATCGGTCCCATAGAGCGCCAGGGTCTCGACCGAGACGAGATTGGTTTGAGTGAATCCGAGAGGAAGGTTGGCCGCATTGTAGAACAGCAGTGTATCCTCGCCCACGCCGCCGTTGAAGTACTCGCCAAGCAGGATCTCCGCCTGGCTGCGCACGATGAAGACATCGTCGCCCTCTTCGCCAAGCGCACCGTCTTTTCCCAAGCCACCATACATCGTGTCGTTGCCGCTCTTGCCACGCAGCGCAATATCGTCGCCGTCTCCTCCGAAGATCAGATCGTTGCCGTCTTGACCCTCCAGGATGATGTCATCGCCGCTGCCCCCGAAGACCGTGTCATCGCCCGAAAACCCCAGCAGCACGCTATCGACCCCGGAGCCACCGAAGATCTGGTCGTTGCCGCTGTCGCCGACCGCGCCATAGTCGTTGCCCTGATCGGCAAAGATGAGATCGTCGCCATTGCCACCGCGCAGCAGGCTGTCATCGCCGCTACCGCCGTAGAGGCTGTCATCGCCGGCGAGACCGAAGAGGCGATCGACACCACTGAGGCCGCGCAAGACGTTGATACGATTGTCCCCGGTAAGGCTGTCATTGGCATCGGTTCCGTAGCGGAAGAGCGCTTCGACGGAGACTAGGTCCGATCCCGGATTGGCGGCCCCCTGGCGCAGGATCAGCGTATCGCTGCCGCTACCGCCGTCGTAAGTCTCCAAGGGCGTGATCTCGGCCGCGCTCGCGACCTCGAAGCGATCCTCTCCGGAGCCTCCATAGAGGCTGTCACTGCCCAGGCCACCGGACAGCAAGTCGTCGCCCAGATCGCCGTAGAGGCCAGCATCATCTCCGGTAGCCCCATAGAGGCTGTCATCGCCGACACCGCCATAGAAAAAGGAATCGTCGCCCTCCCTGCCCAAGAGCGTATCTGCTGCTGCATCGCCGAAAGCATAGCGGTCATTACCGCTGCCGGAGTCGACCAGGTCGCTACCCTCACCGCCGTAGAGGCGAAAATCTTCATTGCCCCCGCCATAGACCCTGTCATTGCCGCTGGCACCGAAGAGGCTTCGATCGCTGCCATTGCCGGCGATGAGGAAGTCGTTGCCACTGCCACCATAAAGCCGGTCCGGGCCGCCAGTGCCGTAGAGCAGATCGTTGCCGCCTAGCCCATAGATTCTGTCCGCAACCGTGGTTCCATAGAGCGTGTCGTTGACGCCGTCCGTTCCGGTGATGTTGGCCATATCAGAATCCCTCACTCAACTTTGGTTAGCAGAGACAACGGCTCCGCGCGTGGTCGGAACAGTCTAAGGAAATCAATGACCTGCGCAAGTCGATCTATCCCCACTAGGAGAGTTTCATGCAAAATATTTCTTCTATTAGACGCAGTTCAGAATCAGAAAGCGAGATCTCTGCATTCGGCAATTGGCAGCCCGCCGGCCTTTGCCGTGGCAAGTCCGACAAGAGCGCCCTAAACTCGTCAGGCAGGCGAACGAGCGGGGTTCCTATGAGCGACGAAAGCCGAGTGGTTTTGATGGACCGGGCGCAGGAGGCAATGCGCGATCACTTCTTGGGCTGGCAGTGCCGAATTCGCCAGTACGCCATGCGCGACCTTGGTGGCCGCCCCAGCGAGGGCATGCGTCCCTGGGTAACGCCGGAAGGCCACGAGGAAAGCCTAGGGCGGATCATCGTGATCTTGAACAAACAGGATCCGGAGGAAACAACGGCCCAGTTCCAGCACATTTTCCGCCGCACCCAGGATCCTCTGCAGCGCCTGGAGGACGTGATGAAATCCCTCCAAAGCACCTACTATCAGAAGTCACGCGGCTTCTCCGACACCATCACTGCGCTGTTCGGGCCAGGCTCCGAGACGGCCGCACAGCTGGTCCATCTGAGCAAAGCGCGTCTTGATTTTCAGGAAGGACGCCAGAGTTATCGTCTGCCTTGCGCCGTGCGTTTGCTGGCCGAGAACGAGCCGCTCTGGCAGGCAACCTACTGGCACAATGCGCTGTTCAATCCGAACCTTCCCGGCGGTGTGAAGATCCTGGCATTTCTACCGGACTGGGCGCATGCCAGTGCCGAGCCGCCGGTACGAGTCTAGCGCTTGAACAGGTCCAGGTTATTGCCTCACAGCCGCGCGGATCGCTGTCGCCATCTCCTTCACGACCCGGCTCTCGGCCTTGTCACCGGTCAGCAGCATCATGCTGGACAGAGGCAAAGGCGGTAGACCCTGCGCCTCTCCGAGGACCTGCAAACCGGGATCGATCGTGCTCTCGCTCAGAAAGCCGATGGCCAAGCCTGCGCCAATTGCCGCCTTCACACTTGCGTAGTTCTCACTCAAGTAGGCCAGGCGCCAAGCGATTCCGGCTTCGTCCAGGGCTGACGTCGCCGCCTCCCGCCAAGGGCAGTCGCGGTCGTACAGCGCCACCGGAATGGGACTGTCGATATCCAACACAAAGTCCGCAGCGGCAACCCAGCGTGTCGGTTCGCTCAAGAAAGGCTCCTCTCCCTCCAGCGCTCTTGCAGAATAGACCGCCAAGTCGAGCTCGCCTCGTCTGATCGCCGTCGGAAAGCCAGCGGTACAGCCGGAGCGCACGAAGATCTCCACCTCTCTGTGGCGGGTTTGGAAGATCGCCAGCGCGCGCTGAAAAAAGCGCTCGTTATAGTCATCGGGGAGACCGACCCGAATGCGCCCCTGCAAAGGGTCTTGAAAGAGCGCACCAACCCGATCGATCTCCGCCAAGGCACGACGCGCCGCCGGAACAAGGCGCCTGCCCTCCTCCGTCAAAGCAACGCCGCGCGAACTGCGCTCGAAAAGCGTGACCGTCAACAGGCCTTCCAGCCGTTGAATCTGCAGGCTGACGGCCGACTGGGTACGCCCAATCACCCTGGCCGCATGCGTGACGTTGCCAGTTTCGGCAACAGCCAAAAAGCTGCGCAGAAGGTCGCTGTTGACCAGGGAGGCATCAACCAGACTCATCACAGCGATATAGACTATTCGTTTCCCTTATTGCAATGCGGCACTTACGTATGGCCGCGATGAATAACGGAGGGATCGGAGATGACAGCGAAGCAGCAGCGAGACGACGCCATCGCACAGATGGTCGCGACGGCGAAAGCAGCCCTTGAAGCGGGTCCGACGCCGGCAGCGCTCGAACGAGCAAAGTCCGCCCTGATGGCCCTCTGCGGGCGCAAGGAGCTGTTTCCTTTGGCAGAATTTCCGCTGCCGCCAGAGGGCGAGATCGACAACAACTATCTGATTTATGAAGAGGCCGACGGCGGCTATGCCCTCTATGTCAACTCCAGCCGCCCCGGCCAGCTCTCACGCCCGCACGACCACGGCGGCACCTGGGCCATCGTGGCCGCGATTGAGGGTGAAGAGCTTCACCGTCTCTACCGCTCGCCGGTCAGCGATACCGCGATGCCGCAAGAAGCCGCGACGCTGACGGTCAGGCCCGGCACCGCCGTCTCCTTAACGCCAGCGGGCATCCATTCGATCCATGCCGTCTCCGATCAACCGCTCCTGCACCTCCACCTCTACGGCAAGGGTTTCGCCTGGCAGGGCGAACGCCGCGAATTCGATCTGGAGACGGGTACAGTGCACCGCTTTTGTCTGAAGGACTTAAGTTGGGTCATCGACCTGCGGTGATCTAGCAGCAGATCGCCGGGTCTTACTCGGATCAAAGTCCGGCAAAGCGCTCCTCATGGTGCTCCGCATCACCGAAGAGATGATCGATCATGATGAGCCGCTTTGCATAGTGGCTCAAGGGATACTCCCAGGTCATGGCGATGCCACCGTGCAGTTGGATGGCCTCTTCCGCGACCTTGCGGGCGGCACGGCCGACGCCGGCCTTGGCGGCGGAGACGGCCCGTTCGCGCTCCAGACGCGGCGCCTCCAGGCGGGCGGCGGCCAGGATGGTGAGAGAGCGGGCGTCTTCGAGCGCCATACGCATCTCGACCATACGGTGCTGCAGAACCTGGAATGAGCCAATAGCGACACCGAACTGCTTGCGCGTTTTTAGATAGTCGAGCGTGGTCTCGCAGGCGACCTCCATGGCGCCGACGGCCTCGGCCGAGAGCGCGACGATGGCCTTGGCAACCGCCAGTTCGAGAGCCGGATAGCCGCCGTCGCTTGGACCCAAAGGCTCGGCTGGCACGTCTGAGAGATCGAGCTCGGCGGCGCGATAGCCGTCGACGGTGGGATAGCCGCGACGGGTGAGGCCCTCGGCGTCGGCTGCGACCAGGAAGAGCCCGATACCGCTCTCCTGCTCGCTCTCGCCGCCGCTGCGGGCGCTGACGATCAGGCTGTCTGCGCTGTCGCCGTTCAGCACCACGGCCTTGCGGCCGCTGAGGCGCCAGCTATCGCCGTCCTGCGTTGCCCGTGTGGCGACATGCGCCAGCTCATAGCGGCTACTGGGCTCGCCGTGCGCCAGAGCGAAGAGGCGTTCGCCGGCGATGAGTGGCGTCAGGAGCGCTTCCTTCTGCGCATCGGAGCCCAATGCCTCGATCAGGCCGCCGGCCAACACGGCGGTCGCCAAGTAGGGCTCGACGGCCAGCGCCTTGCCGATCTCCTCCATCACCACCGTCAGGTCGACGCCGCTGCCGCCAAGCCCGCCCTGCTCCTCGGACAGCGGTGCCGCCAACAGGCCCAGTTCGGCCATGGCCTGCCACACCCCACGGTCGAAGCCCTCGGCCGAGGTTGAGGCGGCCTGGCGCGTCTCGAAGTCGTAGCCGTCCTTCAGAAAGCGGGCGAGGCTTTCCTGCAGCAGGCGCTGATCGTCACTTAGAGAAAAATCCATCGATGCCTCACAAGCCCAGCAAGGCTTTGGCCAGAATGTTCTTCTGGATTTCGTTGGAACCGCCGTAGATCGTGATCTTGCGGTTGTTGAAGTATTCCTTGGTCAGCGGGTTGGCGTAGTTCGGCCCGATCGGCTCTTCGTTGTAGCCCTCGTCCAAGGCCTCGGAGACAAAGGGCAGCGCATAGGGGCCGAGAGCGCGGCGGGTCAGGCTGTTGATCTGCTGGCGCACTTCCGTGCCCTTGATCTTCAGCATGGAGCTTTCCGCGCCCGGCGCGCCGCCGGCCTGGGTCATAGCCAAGAGGCGCAGGTTGGTCATCTCCAGCGCCATCAGATCGATCTCGACCCGCGCCATCTCCTGGCGGAAGCCTGCGTCTTCGATGAGCGGCCTACCCTGCTTTTTCTGATCCCGTGCGATGCGCTTCAGGCGCGCCAGCATGGCCTTGCCCTGGCCGACCGCGGCGATGCCGGTGCGCTCGTGGGTCAAGAGATACTTGGCGCAGGTCCAGCCCTTGTTCTCTTCGCCGACCAGATTCTCCACCGGCACTTTCACATCCTCGAACCAGACCTCGTTCACCTCGTGCTCGCCGTCCAGCAGGATGATCGGCCGGACTGTAACGCCGGGTGTCGCCATGTCGATCAGCAAAAAGGAGATGCCTTGCTGCTTCTTGGCGTCGGGGTCGGTGCGCACCAGGCAGAAGATCCAATTGGCGTGCTGACCGAGCGTGGTCCAGGTTTTCTGTCCATTGACGATGTAGTGTTCGCCCACCCGCTCGGCCTTGGTGCGTAGCGAGGCCAGATCGGAACCCGAGCCCGGCTCGGAATAGCCCTGGCACCACCAGTCCTCCAGACTGAGGATGCGCGGCAGGTAATGGCGCTTCTGCACCTCCGTGCCGAACTTCAGGATCACCGGTGCCACCATGGAGACGCCGAAGGGCACAATGATCGGTGCACCGGCTTGTGCTGCCTCCTCGTCGAAGATGTGCTTCTGCACCGGCGTGAAAGCCGCCCCGCCATAGTCCTTGGGCCAGGACTGCGCCAGCCAACCTTTGTTGGAGAGCGCGCGCTGCCAGCGCAGGTGATCCTCTTTGGTCAAGCGCTTGCCGCCCTTGACCTTGGCGGCAATCTCGGCCGGCAGGTCCTTGGCCAGGAAGTCCTTGACCTCGGCCCGGAAGGCCTCTTCGGCGGGGCTGTAGCTCAGATCCATCTGCTTTGCGTCCTATCTTGCGTCGCTCCAGGCTTGGAAGCTGCTGCCCTCGGCTGCCAGCCGCGCCAGCAAGGGGGCAGGCTGCCAATTCATCGGGTCGTCCTTGGCATAGTCCGCCATCATCGCCACCACCTTGTCCAATCCCTGGGCATCGGCCCAGAACATCGGCCCACCCTGATGGGCCGGGAAGGCATAGCCGTGGATCCAGACCTGGTCGATGTCCACCGGGCGGAAAGCGATGCCCTCTTCCAGAATCTTGGCGCCTTCATTCACCAGGGCACAGAGCACACGGCCGCGAATCTCCTCGTCCGAGATCTCCCGGCGGGTAATGCCTTTCCGCTTAGAGGCATCCAGCACAAGCTCTTCGACGATGGGATCGGGGATCGGCTTGCGATTGCCTTCCGCGTAGCTGTACCAGCCCGCCCCGGTCTTCTGCCCCAATCGCCCCAGTTCGTAGAGCTTGTCAGCGATGTCGACATAGCGCTCCTTCGGATCGCGTGTGTCGTCTTCGCGGCGCCTATTGAAGTAACCGATGTCGATGCCGGCCAAATCACCGACGGCGAAGGGGCCCATGGCGAAGCCGAATGCGGTGATCGCACCATCGACCTCCTGAGGCAGGGCGCCGTCCTCAAGCATGAAGTTGATCTGACGCTGGTAGTATTTCAGCATGCGATTGCCGATGAAGCCGTCGCAGACGCCGGCCACCACGGCGACCTTGCGCATCAGCTTGCCGACCTGCAGTGCGGTGGCCAGCACCTCTGGCGCGGTCTTGCTTGCGTTCACGATTTCTAAGAGGCGCATGATGTTGGCTGGGCTGAAGAAATGCATGCCCAGTACGTCCTGCGGACGCTTGGTCATAGCAGCGATTGCATCGACGTCGAGGTAGGAGGTGTTGGTCGCCAGCACCGCGCCCTGTTTGGCTAGACTGTCGAGCTTGGAGAAGATCTCCTGCTTCACCTCCATCTTCTCGAACACAGCCTCGATGACGATATCCGCCTCGCCCACATCCGCCAGCTCGATCGTGGGCGAAATCAACCCCATCCGACGCTCGACCTGCTCGGCACTCATGCGGCCGCGCTTGGCGCTGGCCTCATAGTTGCCGCGGATGCGACCAAGCCCGCGGTCCAGCGCCTCCTGCGTGGTCTCGACCAAAGTCACCGGCAGACCGGCATTGGCAAAGCACATGGCGATCCCGCCACCCATGGTGCCGGCACCGATCACAGCAGCAGCCTTCAGCGCACGCGGCTGCACCTGCTTGGCAAGTCCCGGGATCTTGGAGACCGCCCGCTCGCCGAAGAAGGCATGGATCAGGGCCGCGCGCTGCGGCGAGGCCATGCAGTCCATGAAGATCTCACGCTCGCGCGCCAGGCCCTGGTCGAACGGCAGGCTCGCCGCGGCCTCAACCGCATCGACGCAGGCCAGAGGCGAGGTCTGACCGCGCGAGCGGCGCTTAAGACTGGCGCGAGTCTTCTCGAACAATTCGGGGTCTGCCGAGAGCTTGTCCTGTCGGTCGCGCACGCGCGACAGCGGCATAGCCTCGTCAATAGCACGACGGGCAAAGGCAAGCCCGGCGGCGCGAATGTCCGGCGCATCGATCACGGCATCGACAATGCCGAGGTTCTCGGCCTCCTTGGCCGGTACATGGCGGCCGGTTGTGATCATGCCCAGTGCGGCCTCCACGCCGGCCAGCCGCGGCAGACGCTGGGTTCCACCGGCACCGGGGATGATCCCCAGGTTGACCTCCGGCAGGCCAACCTTTGCCGAAGGCAGGGCTACGCGATAGTGACAGCCCAAGGCCGTCTCCAACCCACCGCCCAGCGCGGTACCGTGGATCGCCGCGATGGTGACTTTGTCACTGGCATCGAAGGCATCGATGACCTCCTTCAAGCCCGGCTCCTTCGGTGGCTTGCCGAACTCCTTGATGTCCGCACCGGCGATGAAGATCCGGCCGTCGCCATAGAGCACCAGGGCCTTGGCCTCTCCATCCGCCAAACCGGCCGCAAGAGCCTCCGTCAACCCGGCGCGGACAGCCTGGCTCAGGGCATTCACAGGCGGGCTCATTACCTTGATCAGGCCGACATCGCCCTCGCGCTCATAGGCCACAACACTGCTCATCCAATCCTCCTTGGGCGGCTTGGGCCACCCCCGCTGTTCGCTTCGATTAACTGACGGTCTCACCACCGTCGGCGACAATGGTCTGTCCAGTGACATAGGCCGAACCGCGGCCGGCCAGGAACAAGGCCACGCCGGCGATGTCCTCGGGCTCGCCGACACGGCGCAGCGGATTGCGCTCCTCAGAACGGCGCAGGCGCACGGGGTCCTCCAGCAATGCCTTGGCGAAGTCGGTGCGCACCAGGCCAGGCGCGATAGCATTGACCCTGATCTTCTTCGGTCCCCACTCGACGGCAAGGTTTCGGGCAAGCTGCGCCTCGGCTGCCTTGGAAACACCGTAGAGACCAATCACGCCGTTGCCGCGCAATCCAGCGATGGACGAGATCAGGATCACCGATCCCCCACCGCGCGCGGCCATGCCGGGGCAGACCAAATTGCAGAGCTGAAAGACGCTGCGCACGTTGGTTGCCATGATCTTGTCGAAGACGGCATCACTGGCTTCGCTCATCGGCCCATAGACCGGGTTGATTGCGGCGTTGCAGACCAGGATGTCGATCCCGCCCCACTCCTCCGTGACAGCGTTCACCAGGCCCTCTAGCGCCTCACGCTTGCCGATGTGACAGACCCGTGCCTTGGCCGTACCACCCTTGGCACGAATGGCCTCGACCACCGGCTCGCAGGCCTCAAGCTTGCGGCTGGATACCGAGACCTTGGCACCGGCCTCGGCAAAGGCCTCGGCGATCGCGCGGCCGATGCCGCGGCTCGATCCGGTGACGACAGCGACCTTGCCGCTCAAATCGAACATGGGCGTTTCCTTAGATTGTAGCTGTGCTTGTTCAAACTCAATCGGCACCGGCCCGCGTCCCCGCCCGACCGCCCATACCAGGATACTTGCGTGGGCGGTCGGGCGGGGGTGCGGGCCGGTGCGGTCTGGTCGGGCGGCATTCTAAACCGGCTCGCCGTAGGGCGACTGGCTTGCCTTGCGGTAGCGATAGGTGCCACTGGCTCGTCCAGCAAGCCGGCCCTGGGCGTCGAAGACCTTCATCTCTGAGAAGAAGAGACTGCGGCCGCCACCGACCCGTCGCCCTTCGGCGACCAGCAGGTCACCTTCGGCAATGCCCACGAAATTGGTGGTCATGCTCAAGGTCATGGCGCGGCGCAGGCGGCCGGGATAGGGGCACCAGCAGCCGCAATAGCCACCGACCGAATCCATCAAGGTCATCAGCATCCCACCGTGCGGAATTCCGTGGCGGTTGGCATAAGCCGGGTCGTTCGGCATTTCCGCCTTGGCATAGTCCTGACGCCACGCGATCAGGCGAATGCCAAGCGTGCGGAAGATCGGTGTCGGTTCCTCGACAGCCAGTGGGTCGTAATCGGCCGGCGGCTCCGGCAGTTCGGCCAGTTCGCTCACAAGGCCTGCTCCACGGGAACACTAGAGAGCAAGCGTGCCAGACCGACCAGTTCCGGCCCGACCACCTCGCGCATATGCTGCGGGTCCTTCAGAAAGGCCGGCCCGCCACAGTTCAGCGCGTAGGACTGCTCTTCACCCGGCAGGTCCAAGGGCACGCCGACGGCATGCACCTCGCGCTGCCAATCGCCGAAAGAGCAGACGAAGCCCAGGGTCGCGAAGTCCTCGACCGCGCACTGCAAGCCAGCGGCCAAGCGTTGATAGTCGTCAGGCTCCCGCTCCTTTATCTCCGCCAGAACCGCCTCGCGCTCTGGCGATGTCATGCCCGCAAAGACCGCGCGCCCCATGGCTGAGCTGGCCAGAGGTACCCGCGAGCCTACGTCGAGTGAGAGCGTGATGCGACCGCAGCCGCGCGCGCACTCGACATAGACCAGGTTCATCCGATCGCGCATGCCCAGCGCCACGGCACAGTCGAGTTTGTCGGCCAACGCACGGATCAAAGGTCGTGCCCGGTCGCGGACCTCTAGCCCACTCAGCATGGTGTAGCCCAGGCCCAGCACAGCCGGCCCAAGTTGATACCCGCCGTCGCGCGGCTGATGGATCAGGTAACCGAGCTCGCAGAGCGTATAGGTCAGCCGCGTCACCGTCGGCTTGGGTAGTCCTGTGCGCTGCGCGATCTCCTGATTGCCCAGTGCGATCTCACCCGGCCGATAGGCGCGCAAGACCTCTAGCCCGCGCGCCAGCGCGGTCACGAATTGGCGGCCCCGATCGCCGCTTGTCTCCATCTCCGTCATCGCGAGCGAGTATGGAGCCTGCTGCGCTCAAGCGCAATTCTGCGAAACGCATTTTCGCCTGTCGAACAGCCGCGGGTCTGCTGTAGGGTTCGATCTCAAGCAAGATCACGCGGAGGGATGCGCCATGGCGCTGGACGCCGAAACCTTTCAGCAGCTCCTGGACACGGTCGAACGCTTCGTGCGCGAGCGCCTGCAGCCCATGGAGGAAGAGGTCGACCGTAGCGACAAGGTGCCCGATTCCCTGGTCGAGGAGATGAAGGAACTGGGGCTTTTCGGCTTGACGATCCCAGAGGCCTACGGTGGTCTCGGCTTGGACATGTGCGAAGAGGTCGAGGTCGCGATGATCCTGGGGCGTACCGCACCCGCCTTCCGCTCGGTCTTCGGCACCAACATCGGCATCGGCAGCCAAGGCCTGATCATCGACGGGACGGAAGAGCAGAAGCAGCGCTATCTGCCGGCCATGGCTTCGGGTGCCTTGATCGGTTCTTTCTGCCTGACAGAGCCGGAGCATGGCTCCGACGCGGCAGGCCTCAAGACGGCAGCGAAGCGCCAAGGCAACGGCTACATCTTGAACGGCACCAAGCGCTACATCACAAACGCGCCGCGCGCCGACATTCTGACCGTGATGGCTCGCAGCAACCCCGACGAGCCGGGCGCGCGCGGCGTCTCGGCCTTCATCGTCGAGGCCAAGTCTGAAGGCATCAGCCTGGGCAAGCCGGAGCGCAAGATGGGTCAGAAGGGCGCGCATGTTTGCGACGTGGTCTTCGAGAACTGCTTCGTTCCGGCCGACGCGCTGATCGGCGGCAAGGAGGGTCAGGGCTTCAAAACCGCGATGAAAGTGCTGGATCGCGGCCGGCTGCACATCGCCGCCTTTTCCTGCGGCATGGCCCGTCGCCTGATCGCCGATGCCTTACGCTACGCCATGGAACGCGTGCAGTTCGGCAAAGCCATCGCCGAGCACCAATTGGTCCAGGGCATGCTGGCCGACTGCGAGGCCGAGTGCACCGCCGCCGAAGCCTTGGTGCGCGACACCGCGCGCCGCAAAGAGAGCGGCGAGGCAGTGATCAAGGCGGCTGCCATCTGCAAGTACATGGCGACCGAGATGGTGGGACGCGTCGCCGACAAGGCCGTCCAGATCCATGGCGGTGCCGGCTACATCGCCGACTATGCCGTCGAGCGCTTCTACCGCGATGTCCGTCTGCTGCGTCTCTACGAGGGTACCTCTCAAATCCAGCAACTCATCATCGCCCGCGAGATGATCAAAGAGGCACGGGCATGAGCCCAAGGGTGCCTCGAGGCGGCCAATCCACCCTGCCCCGCGACCGTTTTCATTGGACCTGGGAGCCGATCGCCTATTGGGCTGAGCAGCGAGGCAGTGCGACGGCCTTGACCGACCCCTTCGACCAGCTCTCCTACGCGCAGCTTTGGGCAGGTGTCGAGAGCTGGGCAGGCGCGCTGCGCGAGCAAGGCCTGGCGCCCGGCGACCGCCTCTTGATCCTCTGCGAGAACTGCTGCGCCACGGTCCTGGCAACCTATGCCGCACAGCGGCTGATGGCCTGGGCCATTCCCTTGAATGCCCGCCTCTCCGCGCGGGAGGTGGATGCCATCGCCGTGCACAGCGGTGCGCGGCTGGTGCTGACGACCGATGCGGTGTCGCCGGATGCAGCCGCGCATGGCGTAAGGCTTGGTGCCAAGGCGCTCGAGCCCTTCAAGGCATTTGGCGCGTCTCTGGCAAACGGCCCGGCGCCGCGAACTCCGGAACCGGTGATCGACGACCCCAAGCGGCAGGTCGCCGCCATGATCTACACCAGCGGCACGACGGGCGAACCCAAAGGCGTGATGCTGAGCCACGACAACCTCATGTTTGTCGCCGGCCGCACCTCCGAAGCGCGCTGGGTGACCTCGGATGACCATGTCTATGCCGTCCTGCCGACCAGCCACGTCTTCGGTTTGGCCTCGATGCTCTGCGGCACGCTCTATCAGGGCGCGCGCCTTCGCTTCGCGCCGCGCTTCGATGGCGCAAGCGTGTTGCAGGCCCTGGCGGAGGAGGAGATCACCATCTTTCAGGGCGTGCCGCAGATGCATGCTCGCCTCTGCGCCCTGATCGAGGCTTCAGGCCACAAGGTGAGGGCACCGAAGCTGCGCTACATGTCCTCCGGAGGCGCCCCCCTGGATCCGGCCTTGAAGGAACGGGTGGAAGCCCATTTCGGCCTTTCACTGATCAACGGCTATGGCATCACCGAGGCGGCTGCCACCGTGACCATCACTCCGATCGACAGCCACACACCAGACATCAGCAGCGGTGCCACAATCGACGGTGTAGGTCTGAGGATCGTGACGCCGGAGGGCGGCGAGGCGGCGGTCGAAGAGGTCGGCGAAATCTGGGTGAAGGGCCGCCTGATGATGCCCGGCTACTACCGCGATCCAGAGGCAACGGCCGCCGTCATGACGCCAGACGGTTGGTTCAAGACCGGAGATCTGGGCCGTCTCGATTCCCGCGGCTATCTCTGGGTCGTCGGCCGTCTCAAAGAACTCATCATCCGTTCCGGCTTCAACGTCTATCCTCCGGAAGTCGAGGCCGTTCTGGCGGCCCACCCAGACGTCACCCTGGCAGCCGTTCTCGGGGCACCGCAGGCCGACGGCAACGAAGAGGTCGTGGCCTTCCTGCAGCCCAGGCCAGGGCGCACATTGGACCTGGATGGCGTTCGGGACTTTGCGAAGGAGCGGTTGGCTCCCTACAAGCGGCCTGGACGCTATGAGGTGATGGCAGAGCTGCCAGCAGCCGCGACGGGGAAACTGCTGAAGCACAAACTGAAGGCTTTTCTCTAGGGCGAAGCCGCCCTGCAAGCACCACGAGCAACGCAATCTGAAAATCGAAGAGGCAACCTTTCGTCTCGTCAGCACGAGGATCGCTCTCAGCATCCCGGTACCGAGGACCGCAAGGCACGAGAACCCCTGACTTTGCGCGCTTGGTTTCCAACCTTGTCCATCATCGCAAGCGCGCGGATCGAAAATGCGCAAATACGAAAATACTCTTCGCATAATCGCGGGTAAGTGAAAAACAATCCAAGCAATTCTACTAATGGTATGTTTTGCCTTCGATTTAAACCGTATTTCTTGCGGCATTTGCCTCTTGGATCGGCTTTTGACTCGTTTTTGAGAGGATTTTTGACGGCTTTTTGACCCCATCCTTCCACTTTCCGCAAGGCCACGGCGCACAGGAAGAGGCAGCAATGCCCAACGGCCTGAGCCATAGAGCGCGCGTTTTTGAGTGCCCTAACCGCCGGTCCCGTGGGATCGCGTCAACAACTGATAAAAGAAGCAGGAGACTTAACGATGCCGACGATATTTGGATCCTCAGGAGGTGACTTCCTACCCGGCACCAACCTCACAGATGTCATTCTCGGTCAAAGTGGGGTGGATACGCAGCGCGGCGCGTCTGGACTCGATATTCTCTACGGTGGTGATGGAGACGACGATCTCTACGGTGACACGGGAAATGATCTTCTGATCGGTGGTTCGGGGAGCGATAGTCTTTTTGGTTCCCTGGGCAACGATCGTATTGATGGCGCGTCAGGCGACGACCTGGTTATTGGCGGAAAAGGTAACGACACTGCTCTCTTCGGCGGATTCGGCGATGATTGGGTCTATGGCGGTTCGGACAGCGACAGTGACCTACGCGGCGGCAGTGGCAGCGATGTCGTCCGAGGCGACGGCGGGGCCGATCTCGATATTCGAGGCGGCAGCGGCGTAGATTCGCTTTATGGCGGGGAGGGTAACGACACCGAGATTCAGGGCGGAGCCGGTGACGATCTGATCTTCGCCGGCACCGGAAACGACATCGGGTTCGGCGGCGATGCAGGAGATGATCGAGTCTTCGGTGGCTCCGGCAATGACCAGGTGATGATCGGAGGATCGGGCAACGACCATCTGTTCGGTGACGCCGGCAACGACAACTACCTGAACGGCGGCAGCGGCGAGGACCAAGTCTTCGGTGGGGACGGTGACGATAGCGGTCTCTTCGGCGGCGCCGAGGTCGACACGCTCATGGCCGGCTTCGGAAACGATACGGGCTTGTTTGGGGGGGATAGTCACGATCGCATTTTTGGTGGGGCGGGCGACGACCAGAGCCTCTTCGGTGGAACGGGTTCAGATCGAATCGACGGGGGCTCCGGCAAGGACAGCGACATTTTTGGTGGCGACGGTGTTGACTACCTCTACGGCGGCTCGGGACTGGACGGGGCGCTCTTTGGTGGGTCGGGACAAGACATATTCTATGTCGATGCGCAGCAGTCCTATGCCGGCGAGACAATTCACGGCGGCTCTGGCACCGACATCATCTCGGTGGACCTACAACAGCAGACAACCCCCGGCTTGACCCTCGTCTCGGTCGAGCAGACCATCTTGCGCGGCAGTAGCCTCGCCGACAGTGTCCAGGTAACGAGCGGCATCGTTGGCATCGATGGCCGCGACGGCGACGATCGCCTCTACGGCAACAGCTTCCGTGTCCACCTCTACGGTGGATCGGGAGACGATAGTATCTTTGGCGGCTCCAACACCGAGACTGTTTATGCTGGTAGCGGAAATGACGTCGTCTTCGGCGGTAGCGGTTTCGACGTATTGTCGGGGGCTTTGGGCGATGACACGATTCGCGGAGGCGACGGAGGCGATATCATATTCGCCAGCAGCGGTAACGATACTCTGCGCGGCCAGAATGGAGACGACGACTTGCTGGGCGGCAGCGGCGTCGACACGGTGCTAGGTGCCGATGGTAGCGACTATGTCAGCGGGCAGAATGGTGACGATCTGCTGGGCGGTGGATCTGGTCACGATACTTTGGCAGGCCGTGACGGTGATGACATCATGTTCGGCGGGAGTGGACGCGACACCTTTTTTGGCGGTGACAAGCTCGACGTCGCCTATGGTGGTAATGGCCGCGACACCATCTTCGGGGGCTATGGCGACGATGATCTGCGCGGCGAAACCGGCAATGACAGTCTCTTTGGCGGATCCGCCGACGATCAGTTGCGCGGACAGAGCGGTGTCGATACGATCCACGGGGACAGCGGTCGCGACACACTCTTCGGCGGCAGCGGCGCGGATCTACTTGAAGGTGGTGACGGCAATGACCAGCAGGTCGGCGGCAGTGGAGAGGACATTCTGTTCGGCGGGCAAGCGCGCGATCGCCTAAACGGCGGCAGCGGTGCGGACACGGCCTACGGTGGCGCCAACAACGATACCTTCATCATCGATACCAAGACGGACCTGATCTTCGATGGGCTCGGGCAAGGCGACGACGTGCTGCGCATGAACGCCGACGACTACACATTGGGCACCGCGGCAGAGGCCGTGATCGAGCGGGTGAACATCAATCGCGAAGCCGGCGGTGCCAGGTTGGCGGGCAACGAGAATTCCCAGATCCTGATCGGCAACTCATTCGACAACGTGTTGATCGGGCGCAGCGGCGACGACCGCCTGAACTCTCGTGGTGGCACGAACACCATGACCGGCGGCAGCGGCGACGACACCTTCGTGGTGACGACCGGCGCGGATCTGGTGCGGGAGTTCTCCGGCCAGGGCAACGACCTGGTTCGCGCCGAGGTTGATTTCAGCCTGCCGGACGGCACCGCCACAGCCTTTATCGAGAACCTGCGTATGCAGGCCGGCAAGGGCGACATCG
Organism: Rhodospirillales bacterium; assembly: GCA_963669445.1. Taxonomy (GTDB): domain Bacteria; phylum Pseudomonadota; class Alphaproteobacteria; order Kiloniellales; family JACOMY01; genus JACOMY01. The sequence goes on along the minus strand of OY770029.1, from coordinate 143,574 downwards.
ACGGCAGCGGCAACAGCCTAGATAATCTGATCGAAGGTAACTCCGGCGCCAATCGCTTGTCCGGCAAGCAAGGTGACGACAGCTTGGAGGGCGGCGACGGGGATGATCTCCTCTTCGGTGGCCAAGGCGCCGATCTTTACCGCGGCGAAAGCGGCGCCGATACGCTCTCGATGGGCAAGGACGACACGGCCTTCGGCGGTTCCGGCCCCGACTGGTTCCTCTTCTCGAGCGACCTCTCGCTCGGTGCGCAGGCCGTCGCCGACTTCGATGGGGCGAGCCTGGGTGCGGCGAACGGCGAGGACAAGCTGGTCTTCTCCAGCGGATCGGAAGTCGGCAGCTTCGCCTATATTGCCGATGCCGCCTTCAGCAGTGGCGGCAACTCGGAAGCGCGTTTTGCCGGCAGCGAATCCCTGGAGGTGGATCGCAATGGCGACGCCGTTGCCGACCTGGTGTTGACAGTCGGCGCGCTGACGGCCGCCAACCAGTTGACGTCAAGCGACTTTCTCTGGCTGGACTGATAGGAGCGCCATCGGTCGTAAGAGCGGCGTAGAAGGGGCGCGCGGTGGCTTTGTCTACGGGCGCCCCAAAGATGACCTCCGCTCATCAGCCGCTGGCATCACCGCACGTCCCGCCCCGGCGTGCCGAGCGGCGGCAATGGACCGCCCCTCAGTTCCGGAATCGGCTGCCGCGCAATCCGCTCCTGCAGATTCAAGATGGCCGCATCGAGCTGAGCGTCGCCGCCGAAGAAGGTCTCCCGCGGCGGATTGACGACCTCAAGGTCAGGCTGGATGCCCAGACCTTCGATCAACCAACGCCCGTCCAGGCCGAACTGCGGATACTCCGCAATACGCGCCTGGCCGCGGTCGGCGAGCTTCTGCCAGTCGTTCAGCCAGATCCCGGCTCCCGCCGTCCGCGTGCCGATCAGCGGCGCCAGGTCCAGCGCCTTGATGCCGGCTGCGAAGGTCTCCCCGTCCGAGTAGGTGCCTTCGTCCACCAGCACCACCAGATGGCCGCGGAAGGTCTGCTGCATGTTGGGGGTCGCCCGACCAGGTCCGGGTACGTCCCAAAGCGCCCAGACCCGGCGCAACAGGGTGGCGATGATCCAGCTGTCGATGTTGCCGCCACGATTGCCGCGCACGTCGATGATCAGGCCGTCCTTGTCGTGGTGTTCGTAGAAATCGCGGGCAAATCCGGCGATGTCCTCGCCTTGCATGGCGCGTAGGTGCAGATAGCCGATCTGCCCCTCGCCAAGCACCGCAACACGCGCGCGCTTGCCTGTGACCCAGTGATCGTAGCGCAGCCTGGCGTCGGTCCAGCGGTCGACCGGCACGGCTATGGCGGAAGCCTCTTCTCCGTCGCGGAGGAAGTCCAGACGGGTTTGCTGGCCGCGCTTGTGTTGCAACAAGCCGGCCAGGTCTTTGAGCTGCGCCACCGGACGACCGTCGACGGCGGTCAGGATATCGCCCTCGCGCAAGCCCACGCCGGGCTGCAGCAGCGGCCCGCGGCGATCCAAGAGATCCGGGTCGCCGCGGTAGAGGACCGCGATCTCCAGCCCCGCGTCGACAGGCCGAAAGGCGGCGCCGAGGTAGGCCTGCACGCCACTCTCGCCATCGCGGGGCTGGTCGCCGCTGCGGACCTGGCTGTGCAGGATGCCAAGCTCGGCGACCATCTGCTCTAAGATGTCGTCGAGTTCTGCGCGATGCCCGATCCGCTCGACCAGAGGTGCATACTTGGCCCGCATGGCCGACCAGTCGAGGCCGCGCATACTGCGGTCGTAGAGAAAGCGCGCGTGGAGGCGCCAGGCGTCGTGAAACATCTGCCGCCACTCCTCGATGGGCGAGAGGGCGAGGCGCCAATCGCCGGCGCGCACGCGGAACGCGCTGAGGCTGTCGGGCAAATGGGCATCGGCGGGAACCAGGTAGAGCTTGATCCAGTCGTCGCCCGCGAAGCGCAGCAGAATACGGCTCCCATCGCTCGACAAACTGAACGAAGCGACCTCCTCGGCAAAGGTCTCGACCTCTGGGTCCTTGGAGGTGAAGGCCAGGGACTTCACCGAAGAAGCGTCATCGGACCAGTCCTGATAATAGAGACGTTCCGCGTTGGCGGCCAGATTCCAATAGTTTCCGGGCGCGACCGGGACGCGCCAGATCCGCTCGGCCAGGCCTTCGAATTGAATCGCGCTGGGCGCTGTCTCGTCTTCACCTGTCGCCGCCTCGGCTTTAGCTGACGCCGGATGGATCTCGTCCTCCGCTGCGAAGGGAAAGCGCACGCGAGGGTCGAGCTGTAAGCCATAGAGTTGGCCGCGCCGATCGAACGCGGGCCCCATGTTGCGGTCGCCCCAAGGATCGTCGGGGAAGGCCACGAAGCTGCGCTCGGAGACGAAGTAGAGCCAGGCCCCATCGGCCGAGAAGCTGGGCGAATAGGCCTGGTACTTGGCGCTCGTCACGACCTCCCGGCGGCCGCTCTCCACGTCCAAGACCACCACGCGCCAAACTCCTCTGGCGTCTTCGAAGCTGTAGGCGAGGCTGCGGGCGTCCGGCGACCAGGTGATGTCGCCGAAGAGGTAATAGCCATCGTTTTCGCCCTCATCCAGCAAACGCACTTGGCGGCTGTCGAGGGCAAGCGCCCAGAGGCGGCCATGGTTGTCGGCATAGACAAGTCGCTGCCCGTCGGGTGAGGGATGCAGCCGCCAAACATGTGCGTCTCCCAGGTCGATGAGGGCCTCACCCACTCCCCGTCCATCGGCGGGGTAGCGCCAGAGCGCGCTCTGCGTCCCCTCTTCCTGCAGCAGATAGACCCAGAGGCCGTCCGGCCCCGGTACGGCCTTGCGGGCGCGGGCCTCAGCCGGCACCGGGATGACGACGCGCCGGCGCTCTCCGGGAAAGGCGACAGCCACCTGACCGCGAAGGGTCAAGACCACCTCCTGCCCCAGAGGCCCGATGCTGCTGGTCTCGAGGTAGTCGAGGGGGTTCTCCAGCCAGCGCCGGCGGTGCTGGTCGCGATCGCTCAGCAGCGTGAGATCGATCAGGCGCTCTGCGCCGGAGGCGATGTCATAGGAGAAGAGATCCGCCCCGCGTTGGTAGACAATCCGGCCATCGGAGAGGCGGGGGTTGCGCAGCTGCCAGTCCGAGAACTGCGTGTGTTGTCGAGGGTCCCGACCCTGCGCGTCCAGCGACCAGATGTTGTCCGCGCCGGACTTGTCCGTCAGGAAGTAGATACGTCCCTGCCAGGCCATGGGATGACGGATCGGCGCCCCGAAATCGGCCAGCAGGCGTCTGGCTTCCGCCCCGATCGCCCCGCTTTCGTCCAGGTCATAGCGCCAAAGCTGCGCCATGCGGCCGCCGCGATAGAACAGCGCGTTGTCGAGACTGAGGGACAAGCCGAAACGCGTAAAGAAAAGCGTCTTGCCGTCGCCAGAGAAGCTCGCCTCGTTGGCACCCTCCAGCGGCAGGGTCTCGACGGCAAGGCTGTCGATATCGACCGCACGCAAGACCCGGGGCCGCGTGCCCGGCCGATTTGAGGAGACATAGAGAACGCGGCCCTCAGGCGTCCAGCCACGCACCTCGGTGCCGCCACCCTCGAACGTCAGCTGCTTGGGCGCCCCGCCGTCAAGCGGCATGACATAGACTTCGCGCGCCCCGTCATAGTGCCCCGAGAAAGCCAGCCAGGCGCCATCGGGAGAGATCGCCGGATGCGACTCGATCTCCGGGTGCCGCGTCAGCCGGACCGCTTCGCCGCCGGAAATATGCGCCCGCCAGAGGTCGCCCTCGCTGACAAAGACCAAGATCTCGCCATGCAACGCCGGCCAGTTATAGTATCCCCGTTCTCCCGCTCGCGCCGAGGCTCCGACCGTTATTGCCAATAGAAAGAGAAAAAGCGCTTTAACAAAATACCCAGCTCCGAGAGCCATCCAATTTCTCCAATGGTACTGGCCAAGCGGCGCAGCCACGGCCAAGCTCAAGATCACGAGGACGCATGCACGGGCCTTCAAGCGCAAGCGCGCGCGACCGCTTCATGAGTGCCGCTTAGGATTAGCCAAGCCGGTGGCACCTTGCAATCTTTGCCCTCTGTCGCGGGAGATGCGCCGCGCCAACTGAGCTTTTGCTCGACAAGCGACCGGTTTCGCTGTGTCCTGTCGGGCAGTCTCACACACTTGGGAGAGGAAGCATGATCAGCGATTTCGCCGAGGCCAAAGGCTTCAAGCTCCACTTCGTGCGCGACGGCGAGGCTGGGCTGCCGATCTTTCTGGTGCACGGCGTGCCCTCCGCCAGCTTCCGCTGGCGCCCGGTGCAGGAGCTGATCTCGCCCTACCTGCGCACTCATGCCTACGACATCATCGGTATGGGCAAGAGCGACAAGCCACGGCAGGGCTGGGACTATACCTTCGAGAACGACGCCCACCAGATGGCCGCGCTGATGGACCACTGGGGATTTGAAAGAATGGTGATCTGCGGCGACGACTGGGGCGGCGGCATCGCGCTCACCTTCGCTGCCCTCTATCCCGAACGCACAGAGCTCTTGATCGCCGTCAACCCGGTCTGCCTGGACATCTGGCCGGTACCGGAGATCGAGGCGGTCGGCCGCGCCCACTTCATCGAGGACGACGCAGAGTTCCTGGCCGCCATGAGCGACCTACCGGCCAAGATGGCGCAAACCCTGCGCACCATGATCCACAAGCCCTGGAAGCTGACGGCACTCGACCAGCGCGAGTACGTCGAGCAGTTCCAGACCATCGACTACGCCAAGGGCGGCTCGCAGATCCTGGGCAACGCCGGCTACGCCACCCTGAAGCTCGACGGCATCCGCTCACTCGCCGCCCGCGCCGCCTCGATGAACACCAGCTGGACCATCGACCTCGACTACACCGCAATCACCGCCCCCACCATGATCCTCTGGGGCTCGCGCGACATCTTCCTGGACCCCAGCGCCCGCTTCCGCCTGAAGAACGAGATCGTGAACGCACCCGTTCGGGTGCAGCTCGTCGAGGAAGCCGGACACCTGCCGGGCGTGGAGCGGCCGGAATTCGTGGCGGAATCCATCCTGGATTTCGTGAGCGAGCATCGGGGGCTGGATGCGCTGGGGAAGCGTTACCTTGGGGGGTTGGTGGAGGAGTAGGAAGTCAGTCGCTATTGACTTGCTGATTGGTTGATTGCCGGACCAAGATGGGCGGCAGTTGTGGCGCCATCATTTGGGTACAGTTTCTCTTTTGTTGTGACGGTATCGACACTCCAGCTCAGAATTTAAAATCCATCTGGTTTGGATGAGATTCACCTTCTATTTGATTCAAGTTAAACTTACTGTTTTGATTGAGAATACAATCCACCATCACTTCGCACTTAGATCTACTTTTAGAAAAAGGTACAAGGTAGGCGTTGTCAAAATTCTCTTCGATGTACTTTTGCACTCTATCAAAGGTCTCTCTAGTCATATCACCGACATCAAATTCGTATTCATCTGTAACAGTTTGATCTTTCAAATAGGTCAATACATCATCTCGTCTAAAAACAAGATGGAGAATGATACGGTTCAGATGTGTAGCGACCATAGCAGGTTTTGACGAGCCATGTTGACTTTTAACATCTTGCAGCTCCTTTTCCACAGAGCGCATTATACGCACCGATCTCCAGAGAGTAGTTGCGTCCAAATCTCTCGGGAAAATATCTGTGTAAGGCGCATCATTAGTATTAGCCCAAATCTGACCAATCTCTCGCTTCACTTCTGTGGCGCAACGGACAGAGATCATGCACCCCAATGCCTGAGTGGCCTCCGTAATTGTACATCCAGAAGCTGTATCCGGATCCGTGTCACCAGACTTGTATGTATACCTTCGCCCATCCAACGCAAAGTCCAGAGCAAGCCTATGGTGCAGAGGATCCATCGCTGCGAACTCTCTTGTACCCACCGCATTCTGTAGGTTCGCTGCTTTCGTCATATCCGCAGCAAACTCTGGCGGACAACTTTCCAGAGAGATCAGACGAAGCTGCACATAACCCGTTTCGTCGTCTCCCTTCACAATATCATCTCTCGACAGAACTACACCGACCGACCCCACAGTCTGTGCTCCATTCACAATACTTGCGCCCTGACAACTAAAGTTACCAAACTTATGATGAGGTGATCCAGCAATACCCTTCACAATTCTCTCAGCGATAAGCGTAATTCCATTATTAAAATACCAAAAATTGCTTGATCTTTCAGAGACAGTTTTCTGTACAGCGCTGTTTACCGCTGAGCTTGGATAGTACAAGCGAAGATTCTTTGTAAACAGCGCCGATCCATGTTCGTGCCACCAACCTGCCACTTGTGATATTCCTACCCGCCCATAGAATGCCAAATATGGGTGCTTTATCTGCCCCCAATCTTCTAAAGTAACTTGTAGGTCAATACTTGGATCTTCAGAAGAAGCCGTGATTTGCCTATATACACCAGCTTGAGGCACATCTCTTACATAACATATTTCTACAGGATCATTTATCTCATCAGCAAGTTGCTGCAATGGCTGAAGTGCGCTTTGGTTGATAGATTGAGATCCAGTATGAACTATTGCAAGAATTACTTGAATCTCTCTGTCTGAGGTAAGAGCTTCTCTTATCTCTGCCTTCTTGCTGTGGAAATTCGCATTGAACTCCTCAATTTCAAGGTTTAACAACCGTCGTACACCGGCAGCAAACTTGGCATTCTCAGCTGAATTGAATTTCGACTTCCCCGCGTTTGACCATCCGGATGTTACGATGAGAAGCCTATCGCTTTGTTGATCAAACTTCAATGCATCTATTGCATTATCATTGTATCCATCTGTTACAGCTGCAGCAGCTTCTGAATAGGTGCAATTAGTTTCTGCATGCACAAAACTTGCTGCTAACGCTCTAGAGATTAACGCTTGTTCTCGATCCTCGTCAGACCTGGTCTCGTAGTCGCTCATGTCAATCTCAGTGCCGTAGTTTGACAACAGCGATTTCTTTATGCGCGCTAAGGTTACCTTGCTCATTCCCTATTCCGTCTGGTTGTACAGCATAGGCTACCTATCGCTTGGCCAATTGACAATACCACCCCTGGGCTACTCCGGCGGCTTCGCCCCGCCCCGAGCCTTCCCAGCCTCCACATAGCCAGCCACCCGCTCGCTCGCCTCCGCCCCATGCGCCGGTGGCCTAAAGTCCGCCAAGACCTGCTTCCACATCGCAGTCGAGCGGTCCGTCGAGGTCTGCGCGCCGGCTTCGGTCCAGGCGCCGAAGTTGGAGAGGTCGGCGATGAGGGGTTCGTAGAAGGCCTCGGCGAAGCGGGTCATGGTGTGCTCGGCGGCGAAGAAGTGGCCGCCGGGGTCGACTTCGGCAAGGGCGGAGAAGCCCAGGCTTGCCTCGTCGTCGGGGGGCGGCACGCAGAGTTCGGCCAGGGTCTGCAGGGATTCGATGTCGTTGATGAACTTCTCGTAGCCGAAGGAGAGACCGCCCTCGAGCCAGCCGGCGGCGTGCACGGTCAAGGTGGCGTTGGCCATGAGCGCTGCCCAGTTGCCCATCTGGGTTTCTTGGGCGGACTGCATGTCGGCAACGTTGGAGGCCGAGCCGGAGGCCGAGCGCCAGGGCAGGCCGACCCGGCGGGCGAGCTGGCCGGTGCCAATCGTGAGCTTGATGTGCTCGGGCGTGCCGAAGGCCGGTGCGCCAGACTTCATGTCGACGTTGGAGCTGAAGCCGCCGTAGCTGACCGGCGCGCCGGGCTGCACCAGTTGCGCCAGCGCGATCGCCGCCAAGGCCTCGGCGTGCTGCAGCACCAGGGCACCGCCGACGGTCACCGGGGCCATCGCGCCGGAGAGGCAGAAGGGGGTGATGATGCTCATCTGCCGGTGGCGGGCGAAGTCCATGATGCCTTGCGCCATGGGGATATCGATCTGGCGCGGCGAGTTGGTGTTGATGATCGTCGTGGCCCAGACGCCGTCGGCGAAGTCCTCGGCGGAAAGGCCGAGGCCGAGCTGGATCATCTCCAGGCTCTCTTCGACCTGCTGCTGGCCGCGCGAATAGATGAAGTAGGGCTTGTCGCCGTAAGCCAGCTGGGCGCCGGTCATGGCGTAGTGGCGGAAGTGCACCGGCACGTCCTGCGGCTCGGCCGAGGGCCCGTGCTTGTGAATGACGTCAAAGCTCTGCTGCAGCTTGATCGTCTCCTCGAAATCCTGGAGCGAGCCGGGGCGGCGGCCGCGCTCGGCGTCGGTGACGTTGGGGCAGCCGGCACCGGCGGCGAAGATCATCGAGCCCAGCTCGTAGACCACCTCGCGCTCGGGGTTGGCAGCCCGCAGCACCCAGGATGCGGGCGCGGTCTTGAGCGCTTCTTCGATGATGTCGCGGCCGATCATCACCATCTGGGCCTCTTCGTCGACCCGGGCGCCGGCCTTGGCGAAGACGGCCCGTGCCTCGGCGTGCAGGATCTTGATGCCCAGCTCTTGCAGCGCCCGCAGGGCCGTCTCGTGCATGCGTTCGACGGCATCTTCGGAGAAGACCGCCTGCGGCTTGAAGGGATGGCGCAGCTGGCGATAGTTCACCACGCGCGCTGCCGGTGCCACGCGGCGTGCCGAGCGACCGCGGCGGCGGCCGCCGCCCTCTTCCGTTTGCGCCTCCATTAGCCTTCCTCCCGCTTTGCCTCGTCCGATTTGGCCCGCGTATAGGCGACGAAGCGGGCGAGTTCCTCGTCGCTGGCCCGGCGCCCGGTCAGCGCCATGAGATAGTGCCCCACGTAGGAGAGGCGCGTCTCCATGTCTTCCGACGCGCCGATGGCATAGTAGCCGATCTGCGTCAGGTAGAGTACGCGCGCCCGGATGAAGTCCTCGCCTTTAGGATAGCCCTGGCCGGCAAACATGGCGCGCAGGGCCTCAATACGGGCGTCGTCGGCGGCCTGAACCGCCCGCGCCACAGCCGCATCGTTGCGGGCCCAGTCGCGCAGCGCCTGGTCCAGACGTGCATCGAAGATGTCGCTGGCGATCCAGCACTCGAAGACATTGAGCACGGCTTCGGTGATGCTGTCAGCCGGCCTAGCCGCCCGCTCCAGAATCGCCGTGGTGTTCTTGCGCTCCCAGTGATCCAGCAGCTGCGCCAGCAGCTCGTCGCGGTTCTTGAAGAACCAGTAGAAGCTGGAGCGCGAGGCACCCAGCTTCTCCGTCAGGGTCAAGACCTTCACCCGCTCGACACCCTCGGCGATCAGGGTCTCCAGCGCGATCTGGAACCAATCGTCTTTGCTGGTGGTGACCTGACGGGCAGCCTCTCCCATCGAGCTAGCCGCGCATCCGTGCGCCGTTGGAATCGTGCGGCGCGGGTGCGATCACCTTGGCCGGCAGAGGCTTGCCGACGATGTAGGTGGAGAGTTCCGTCCCCACCGCAGCCGCCACGGGATCGATCAGCGCCATCGCCAAGCTCTTACCGACCGAGTGGCCATAGCCACCGGAGGTGACGAAACCGACCATACGATCGCCCTGATAGACCGGCTCGAAACCGGTGGCGTCGGCATCGACGGCGGCGACCTCCAGAGTGACCAGCACCTGGCTCGGCGCCGCGGCCGCACGGAAGGCCTCGCAGCCGACGAAGCCGCTCTTGGTCTTGGGGATCCAGCGGTCCATGCCGGTTTCGGCCGGGGTGTAGCCTTGCGTGAACTCCGCCGACCAGATGCCGAAGGACTTCTCCAGGCGTAGCGAGTTCAGCGCGTAATAGCCGATCTCGCGCAGGCCCAGGTCCTTGCCGGCCGCCAGCAAGGCCTCGCGCAGGGCCGGCTGCTCGCTGGCCGCACAGTTGATCTCGAAGCCCAGCTCGCCGGCAACCGAGAGGCGGGCGACCTTGGCCCGGACCATGCCGACATCCATGTCCGTGCAGGCCATGAAGGGCAGCGCCTCGTTGGAGAGATCGCCCTCGGCACAGGCGGAGAGGATCTTCCGAGCATTGGGTCCGCTGATCGAGAAGCCGCTGACGGCATCGGTGACGTCGCGCACGGCAACGCCCTCGTCCATGTGATCCTCGAACCAGCGCATGTGATACTGGCGCAGGTAGTAGGAGCCCATGATCCACCAGAGGCCTTCGCCCCAGTTGATCACCGTGAGGTCGCCTTTGAGCCGGCCGTCCTCGCCCAGCATCGGGGCCAGCTTGACCCGGCCCGGTTGCGGCAAGCGGCAGGCCAGCAGGCGGTCGAGCCAGGCCTCAGCACCCGCACCGGTCACCGTGTAGCGGGCAAAGGCCGTGGTATCCAGAAGGCCAGCGGTCTCGCGCACCGCCTTGCACTCGGCCGCGACGATGTCGAAGGCGTTGGAGCGCTGCAGGCTGGGCGTCTCCTCGAAGCCCGGCGGGGCGAAATAGACCGGCAGCTCCAGCCCCCAATTTGCGGTCCACTGCGCGCCGGCAGCCGTCATGCCGTCGTAAGAAGCGGGGCGACGCAACGGCCGACCGGCCGGCAGACGCTCGTTGGGATAGGTCATGACGAAGCGGCGCGCGTAGAACTGCGCCGTGGTCTGGCGCAGGTATTCGCGGTTTGAGGCAAAGTCGCCGTAGCGCGCGACATCCATGCCGTAGACATCCTGCTCCGGCTCGCCGTGGATCATCCACTCGGCCAAGGCCTTGCCGACACCACCGCCCTGCGAGAAGCCGGCCATGACGCCGCAGGCCGCCCAATAGCCGCGCTTGCCGCGCACCGGGCCGACCAGCGGGTTGCCGTCCGGGGTGAAGGTGAAGGCGCCGTTGACCCAGCGCTTGATGCCGGCGTTGGCGAGGCACGGATAGCGGTCGAAGCCACGGCCCAGTTCCATTGAAATGCGGTCGATGTCCTCAGGGATCAGCTCCATGCCGTAGTCCCAAGGCGCGCCCTCGACATGCCAATGCTTGGGGTTCAGCTCATAGACGCCCAGCAGCATGCCCTGGCGCTCTTGGCGCATGTAGGTGTAGCCGTCGAGGTCGACGTAGAGCCCCATCTCGCGATCCAGGGCGGCGACTTCCGGGATGTCCTCGGTCACCAGATAGTGGTGCTCCATCGGCGTCACGGGCAGATCGATGCCGGCCATCAGGCCGACCTGCTTGGCCCAAAGGCCGCCAGCATTGATGACATGCTCGGCCTGGATCGTGCCCTTCTCGGTGACGACGTCCCAGGTCCCGTCTGTGCGATGGTGCAGCTCTACCACGCGGTTGCGCAGGATCAGGTCCGCCCCGCGCTTCTTGGCGGCCGTCGCATAGGCATGTGTGGTGCCGTGCGGATCAAGATAGCCCTCGTTGGTGTCCAGCAGGCCGCCGCGGATGCCGGTAACATCGGCCAGCGGACAAATCTCCAGGCTCTCTTCCGGGGTCACCAGGCGGGCGGACTCGACTCCCATGGTCTGCAGCACCGCCCAAGCAGCCCTCAGCGCCTCCCAGCGGTCGGGATCGGAGGCGACATTGACGCCGCCGGTCATGTGCACGCCGCAGGAGACACCGCTCTCGGCCTCAATCTCCTTATAGAGATTGATGGTGTAGCTCTGGAGCGCCGCAATGTTGGGATCGGCATTCAGCGCATGAAAGCCGGCGGCCGCATGCCAGGTCGAGCCCGCGGTCAACTCGGCCCGCTCGATCAGCGCAACCTCGCTCCACCCGAACTTGGTCAGGTGGTAGAGCACCGAGGCCCCGACCACACCGCCTCCGATCACCACAGCCCGATAATGCCGCTTCATGGAGTCCTCCCACTGTTCGAGGGGCAGCCATATCAGCCCGCGACAAAGGTGTCTAGACACAAATGTCCAGAAGCGACGAGGGTGATTTCTTCACGTTTGGGCGTCGTGCGGCGATAATCTGGACTGCTTATGGAAGTCCCTTCGCATGGCCGGAATGGTGGGGGTCAATCCCGGTCGCGCTCAGGAGGTTGCCAAAGCTAAACTCTAGGCTTGCAAGTGCGGCCTCGCGCAACGCGCTGCAAAGGACTGCCGTCGCCCGAGAACAGGAGAGCCATGAATGTCCAGCTATCTGACCGAAGAGAACTCGGAATCCGCGGTGATTGAGCGCCTGAAGGACTGTCAGGACGCCCGTTTCCGCCAGGTGATGGAGGCCGCCATCCGCCACCTACACGGCTTCGTCAAAGAGGTTGAGCCGACGCAAAGCGAGTGGGAGGCGGCCATCGCCTTCTTGTCCGCGACCGGCCAGATCTCTGACGACAAGCGCCAAGAGTTCATCCTGCTGTCCGACACTTTGGGCATCTCCATGTTGATCGACGCCATCAACCACCGCCGCCCCTCCGGCGCCACCGAGACCACGGTGCTCGGCCCCTTTCATGTGAAGGGCGCTCCGGAACTGGAGATGGGCGCCAACCTCTGCCGGGACGGCAAGGGCGAGAGCTGCCTCTATAGCGGCACGGTCAAGGATCTGGACGGCAATCCGGTGCAGGGCGCGGTACTGGATATCTGGTCGGACAATGCCGAGGGCTTCTACGACGTGCAGCAGCCGGACCGGCAGCCTGAGATGAACATGCGCGGACGGCTGACCACCGGCGCAGACGGCCGCTTCCACTTCATCTCTATCCGTCCGGTCTCCTATCCCATCCCCACCGATGGCCCGGTTGGCCGGATGCTGCAGCAGATGGGCCGCCACCCCTACCGGCCGGGCCACATCCACTTCATCCTCTCAGCCCCCGGCCATCGGACCACCGTCACCCACCTCTTCGACGGCGAAGACGAACGCCTGGACGACGACTGCGTCTTCGGTGTGAAGGAGAGCCTGATCGTCGACTACCGCCCGGACGGCTCGGGCAGGGCCAAGTGGCGAAGCGACTTCGATTTCGTGCTGGCGGCGGACTAGCCGCGTGCGAACAGGCCGGTGCCGGCCAATACGCCCAGGCTCACGCAGGCAACGCCGATTGCCGAGGCCAGGCTGAGCGGTTCGGCAAGGAACAACAGACCGCCGATGGCTGCCATGGCCGGAACCAGTGCACCGATGGCCGCAGCCCGAGTGGCACCGATGGCACGGACCGCGTAGCCATAGACCCAGAGGCCGAGAACGCCCGCCAGAATGCCTTGCCAGAGGAGCTGCAAACCAAGGCTGGCCGCGTCTGCTTCGAACAGGCGACCACCGCCGGCGATTAGCCAAAACGGCACCACCAGAAGCAGGGACCAGCCACTGATCACGGCAGCCGCCGTCCAAGGCGCGAGGCCGCTCTTTCTGTAGGCCACGGAATAGATCCCCCAGCAGAGCGAGGCAATCAGCAGAATTAGGTCGCCTTTCCAGGTGCCGAGAGAAAAACTCTCAACGGCATCCAGGCCGATGAGGCCGACGCCGCCCAGGATGAACGCGAAACCCAGCAGCCTTGGGCCGCTTAGCGCTTCGCTCAGGAAGTGGTGCGCCAGCAGGGCCACGAAGAGCGGCATGGTGCCCGGCAGCAAGACCGCCATGTGCGAGACCGGCGCAAACTGAGCACCCACCATGACCAACAGACCGAAAGGCAAGCCAGCCCCCAAGACCATGAAGGCCAGCAAAGAGCGCGGCAGGCCCTTCGGCAGCAGTCCGCTCTTCAGCCAAAGCGGCATCAGCACCAGGCCCGGCACGCCATAGCGCAGGAGAGCAAGGTCCAACGGATCCAGCCCTGTAATCACGCCCGACCGTGTCGAGATTTGCCACCCCGCCGCAATCCCGCAGGCGGCAAGCGCCGCCAAAAACCCGAGTAGGCGACCACTGCTGTCGGTGCTGCGCGTCATTCCTTGCTCCATTCCCAATTCTGGAGCAGCATCACATCAAGCAACCCAGCAGGTCTTTGCTATCTCACCTAGATTTTCGGAGGGATTTAGCAGAATCTTGCGTCACGTGGAGACTCCGACATGCCCTTTCTCAATCTGGATGCCACGGACCTGCGGATCCTGCGAAGCCTGCAGGGCGAAGGTCGCCTCTCGAACACGGAACTGGCCGACCGCGTGGGCCTGTCGCAGTCTCCCTGCCTACGCCGGGTGAAGCGCCTGGAGCGGGACGGCTTCATCCGCGGCTATCGTGCCGTGCTGGAACGCGAGGCGGTGGGCCTGGCAATAACCGTCTTCGCTGCCTTCCGCCTGGACGCCTCCACCCGTGAGGCGACCGAGAGCCTGGAGAGCAGCCTGACCGCGCTGCCGGAGGTGGTGACCTGCCACATGCTCTCTGGCGACAGCGACTGCCTGGCAGAGATCGTGGTGCCCAGCGTCAAGGCCTATGAAGAGCTGCTGAATAGCACCTTGCGGCGCCTGCCGAACGTCCGCGACATTCGCTCGAACATCGCGCTAAAGAGGGTGAAATCGGAAACGCCGCTGCCGCTTGACCACATCAAGCGCCCTCACAGCCAACTCGTAGAACCCGAATGCACTTAGTGAGTTTGACGCTCTAAGAGTTTGACAAGTCCGAAGAAATCCTCATCGGCGCCACCCTCTTCCGAATGCTGCTTCAGCAAGGCCAGAGTTATGGCGGCCAGCGGAACCGGCGATCCCAAGCCTTCGGCTGCTTGGGTTACGAGGCTCATGTCCTTGATCATCATATCGGTTGTGAAGCTCGGAGTGAAGTCGCGCGCCTTCAGCGGCTCCACCTTGTACTTCAGCAGCGGCGAGGCGACTGCTGAGGTGGCCAGCACGTCCAGGGTCGTTGCCGGGTCCAGGCCCGCCTTGCCGGCAAGTGCGAGACTCTCCGCCACCAGTGCGGCGGTCGAGCCGACCAGATTGTTGATCACGAGCTTCAGGTAGCGCGCTTCTTCCTCTGCTCCTACGTGGAAGCAAGTCTTTGCAAAGCATTGAAAGATAGAAAGGGATTGCGTGTAAGCTGCCTCGGGACCAGAGGCCAGAACGGTCAGAATGCCTTGCCGGGCGTGGGAGACCGAGCCGGAGACCGGCGCGCGCAGATAGGCCTTGCCCACCATGATCTCCGCCACCTCGGCGGAGGCCTGCGGAGAGACCGTGCTCATATCGCAGAAAACAGCGCCGTCAGCTATGACCTTGGCCAGCTCACCGGCAACGCTGGTCAGCACCTCGTCATTGGGCAGGGTCGAAAAGACGATGTCGGCCTCGGCGATTGCGTCCAAGGAATAGGCCAGATCGGCAGCTTCCGCAAAGGCCTCCAATGCCTGCCTGTTCGCATCGAACAACAGCGGCCGCAGGCCCGCATCGATCAGGCGCTGCACCATCGGACCGCCCAGATTGCCGACACCGATCCAGGCAATCCGCTGGCTCATGCGCCGCTGCCCGAGAGCTTATCGACTCGCTTGTTGAAGGCCTCAATGATGACCTGGCCCCAGACATCGGCGGAGGCCAAGGGGTCGTCAGCCTGCCAGGCCTCGATCGCGGCACGGCTGGGCGCTTCGACCAGGAAGAAAGAGCCTTTCATGGTCTCCCCATCCTCTTCGGTCAGCGGGCCGGAGACCACCGCGTCTACCGGGTGCTTGTGGCTGGTCAAATAGGCGCGGTGCGCATCGATGGAGGCCAGGCGCCGCGGCAAGGCGTCGGGCTTGTCCAGGCAGAGAATGGTGAAGTACATGGCTGCTCCTCGGGTTCGTGTTTCCAACAGCTATCTTGACGGAACAACGCGCCAGTCGGCCAGCACCTCGGCCAGCCCGTCCAGCGCTGTGCCCATTTCCGCTTCGCTGAAGGCACAGAAGCCGAGCAGCAATCCGTTGCGGGCAGCGGGCACGACGCAGTAGGTCGATAGCGGCCGCACCAATACGCCCCTGGCGCGCGCCAACTTCGACACTTTCAAGTCCGGAAAGTCCGGCCTCAAGTGTAGTGCGATCTGCATGCCGGCCTGATGGTCCTGGAAGCTGCCGAAGCTGTTGAAATCGTCGGCCAGCCGCTCCAGAAGGAACTTGCGACGTTCGCCATAAACGCGGCGCATCCGCCTGAGATGACGATAGAAATCGCCATTGGAGATGAACTCTGCCAGGGCCTGTTGTGGCATCAGCGAGGCCTTGGTGCCGAACTGCTTCAGCCGCGCCTTGAAAGCCTCCAGCAGTGGCTCGGGCACCACCAGATAGCCCAGCCGTAGGCTGTTGGAGAAGATCTTCGACAGACTGCCGATGTAGATCGTGCGACGCAGCTTGTCGAAACCCGCCATCGCCGGGATCGGCCGACCGGCATAGCGAAACTCGCTGTCGTAGTCGTCCTCGACGATCCAGCTGTCATTCTCTTCCGCCCAGCGGGTGAAGGCCAGACGGCGTCCCGGCGACATGGCCCCGCCGAGCGGAAACTGGTGCGAGGGGGTCAGGACCACCAGCCGGGCCTTCTGCGAAGGCTCGGGCAAGCGGGCGCCCTGCTCGTCGATCTTGAGGTAGAGCTGCTGCAGGCCAAGTGTAGAAACCAGGCTGCGCAGCGGCAGATAGCCCGGATCCTCCAAGGCAATGCAATCGCCGAGCCCGGTCAGCGTGTGGATGCAGAGCTCCAGCGCATCGCCCGAGCCTGCCGTGATCAGGATCTGCTCCGCCTTGGCCTCGATCCCCCGCCAGTCGGAGACGTGCTGCGCCACCGCGCGCCTGAGCGCCAGGCTGCCGAGCGGTGAGGCTCCCACCAGCATGGCACGCGGATCGTTGCGGCAGACTCTGGCTACTGTCTTGGCCCACTGCGCATGCGGGAAGAGCCGCATGTCGGGATAGCCGGCCTGGAAGGGACGCGGCGGGCTAACCTCCTCCTCGCGCACCGCAGCCGCAATGGCGCGCGGCTTGGCCGTCAACTCGATCTCGCCGACCGGACAGACCCGATAGCCCGAGCCCGGCGTACTTGCCAGATAGCCCTCGGCCACCAGTTGCTCATAGGCCGTTACCATGGTCGAGCGGGAGACACCCAGCTCGGTTGCGTAAACCCGCGTCGGCGGCAGACGCGTGCCCTCCGGCAGGTCGCCGGCAGCGACCTGAGTTCGGATCGACTGACAGATCTGTTCGAAGATGGGCACCGACGAGCGACGCTCGATGGCAAAGCCCATCCAGGGCGTCTGTTTCATAAATTGGACTGCTGACTTTTCTCGATTTCGGACGTTAACACTAGGCCGAAAGCCAGGCAAGGAAAGGCAAATTCGTGACGAGGCTTAGGAGGAAACCATGGGCCAAGAGACCAACGAGTACGGCCAGCCGATCGGCGCCCCCTTGCCAAACTGGAGCGCGCGGCAGGTACCGCCGCGGCGCCCCATGGAGGGCCGCTACACCCGAATTGAGCCCCTGTCTGTCGCCGATCATGCCGAGGACCTCTTCGCCGCCTACAGCCTCGACCAAAAGGGCATCCTCTGGACATACATGCCGGTCGGCCCTTTCCCGGATCTCGGGAGCTTCAAAACCTGGATGGAGTCGGCGTGCAAGAGCAACGACCCGCTGTTTCACGCCATCCTGGACCAGGCGACAGGAAAAGCTGTGGGCTTTGCCTCCTACCTGCGCATCGATCCACCGGCCGGGGTGATCGAGGTTGGCTTCATCGCCTATTCTCCGCTGCTACAGCGCAGCAGGGTCGCTACCGAGGCGATGTATCTCATGATGGCACGGGTCTTCGACGAGATGGGCTATCGCCGCTACGAGTGGAAGTGCGACTCCCTAAATGCCCCTTCACGGCAGGCGGCTCAGCGTCTGGGCTTCACTTACGACGGCCTGTTCGAACAGGCGACAATCTACAAGGGTCGCAACCGCGACACCGCCTGGTTTTCGATCCTGGATCGGGATTGGCCGCAGACGCGCACAGCCTATTTGGCCTGGCTCGACCCTGCCAACTTCGATGACAATGGCGAACAGCGACGCCGCCTGGCCGAACTGATCACCGAGCAACGCGCATAGGAGACAGCGATGAAGCTCTTGGTCTTTCAGCATGTTGACTGCGAGCATCCAGGCTCGCTGCGCCGCTTCCTCAAGCGCGACGGTGTCGCGTGGGACGCGATCGAACTGGACGCAGGCGAGGCCATCCCAGAATTGGAGAGCTATGACGCACTCTGGGTCATGGGCGGTCCGATGGACGTCTGGGATGTCGAGGAGAACCCCTGGCTGATCCCGGAGAAGCTAGCGATTCGCCGCTGGGTGCGAGACCTGCAAAAGCCCTTCCTGGGCCTCTGCTTGGGCCATCAGCTGCTGGCCGACGCTCTGGGAGGCACCTGCGGGCCGCAATCTCCCGGCGAGATCGGCGTGTTGGAGGTGGAACTGACCGAGGCCGGCTTGGCCGACCCCCTCTTCGCCGGTTTGGCAGCCCGGCAGACCTGCCTGCAGTGGCATTCCGTCCGGGTCGCCCAGCCGCCGGAGGACACTGTGATCCTGGCAAGCTCTCCTGCGTGCCGCGTTCAAGCCATGCGCGTCGGCGCCAATGCCTGGTCGATGCAATATCATGTCGAAGTCGAGCCCGACACGGTCAGCAACTGGGCTGCCATCCCGGCCTACCGGGACGCTTTGGAGGCCGCTCAGGGCAAAGGCGCTGTCGAGGCAATGGACCAGGCCGCCGGCGCCAAGATGGACGACTTTCTGGCAAGCGCGGAGCAACTCTATACCAACTTCATGACGCTGGCGCGGAGGTAGGAGGCCTTAAACGGCCTCCACCTCCACAAAGGTTTCGTTATAGCAAGCACCGCGCTCGATGTCGGTGCGCAGGTCCGAGGGGATCAAGACGTTGGATGTCAGGCCGGTGTCACTGGTGCTGCACCAGGCCCCTTTCGGCGAATAGAGCACCCCGGGCCGCACCGCATCAGTCACCGCCAACACAAAGGTTACCCGGCCGCGTGCGTTCCAGACGGCGACCTTGTCGCCTTGCGAAAGGCTGCGGGCGGCAGCGTCTTCGGGGTTGATCTCGAGGACTTCAGGGCCTTGCGAGGCGACGCAGCCGCCGAAAGTGGTGTTGGTGCGCTTGGCCGAAGAGGGCGTGATCAGGACCAGAGGCAGATCCTGCGGGGCCGGGTCATAGCGCGGCACGCCGAAGCCGAAGCGGGTCTCCAGATCTTCCGAGAAGAGCTCGATCTTGCCCGACTTGGTGGCCGGTTCGATGCTCTGGCACATGATCGGTTCCGCACCATCCGAGCGCTTCATCTCGATGGCACCCTGCAGCGCGATTTGGCTGGGCCGGACACCGCCGAAGCGCGGGTCGGCGCCGTCCATCGCATCGTCCATCAGCTGCTCATCGCTGGCGGTGAAGAGTGGCCCGTCATAGCCGAAGCGGGCGGCCAGGCGGCGGAAGATCTCGGTATTCGGCAGCGATTCGCCGACGGTTGGAATGACCGGGGCGGCGCGCTGCACGAAGTTCTGACCGTAAGCGCCATAGATATCGTCGTACTCGAAGTGGCTGGCCGCCGGCAGCACCACGTCGGCATAGCGCAGGGAATCCGTCATGACCACGTCAGCAGCAGCAACGAAGAGGTCTTCGCGGGAAAGCGCGCGGATCATCTCCGCCTGGTTGGGATGGGCGGCGACCGGGTTGTGGTTGTAAATCATGGTCGCCATCAGCGGCGGATCCAGGTTGGGGTCCAGTAGTTTTTCTGCAATATCGACGATGTTGATGGTCCGCGTTCCCTCCGCAACCAAATCGGGGCGTTGCAGACGGGCTGCGGTCTTGGGCGCACTCAGGCCGGACTTGGCGATGACGCCGGCACCCAGCCGTCCGTGATTTCCGGTCAAGGCCTGCAGCGCCATGGCCGCACGCAGGCCTGAACCGCCGCTGCGCCCCCGCTCGATGCCGTTGCCGAAGGAGGCCGCGACCCTGTCGGCCGCAACATAGAGGTCTGCCAATTGGTAGAATTGGTCTGCCGAGATCCGGCAATGCGCCTCAACCTCCGCCACGCCATACTTTCGGGCTTCGGCCATGAAAGCCTCGAAGCCCTCCGTCCAGCGCGCGATGAAGTCTAGGTCCAAGGCGTCGCGCCGCTCCATTTCAGCGGCGAGCGCCAGGGCGAGGACCACGTCGCTGCCCGGATGGATCTGAATGAAGAGATCTGACTGCTCGGCCGCCTTGATCCGCTTGGGGTCGACGACCACGACCTTGCCGCCCTTCTGCCGCACTGCGTTCAGGATCTGCATCAGATGTAGGTTGGAGACAGTAACGTTGTTCCCCCAGACCAGCACCAGGTCGGCATGGACCGCCTGCTGTGGCGGCATACCGGGCGCATTACCGAAGAGACTCGTGTAGGCCGTACCGCGCACCGCCCCACAGAGCGGGCCGCGGTTCAGCAGACTGGCGCCCATCTTGTGAAAAAAGCGCCGATCCATGGAGCCACCGGCCAACTCGCCATGTGGCCCTGCGTAATTCAGCGGGATGACCGACTGCGGACCATGCGCCTCGATTGCCTTGGTGAAGCCGGCATGGATCAGATCGATCGCCTGCTCCCAGCTCACCCGTTCGAATTGACCGGAGCCGCGCGGGCCGACCCGCTTCAAAGGATGGGTCAAACGCTTCTCGCCATGCACGAATTCCGGATAGTAACGCGCCACCTTGTTGCAGATCTTGCCTTCGGTATAGGGATTGGCGTCGGAGCCCTTGACCTCGACCAGCATGCCGTCTTGCACGTGGGCGGTCAGGCTGCAGGTATCCGGGCAATCAAGGGGGCATACGCTGGGCAGGCGCTGCAAGTTGGCGTGCGTGTCCATCTCACTCTCCGAAAATAGGGATGCGTGTCTAAGGCGGAGGTTAGTCTCGCGCGCTGTCGACGAAAATGTCCAAAAAGGATAAAAACCACCCTACCAATTTCGAACGAGTTACAGCGGAAGGCAGAGCCTGAGCGCATCATAGATGGCGGCGTGGATATTGCGCCCGGCGACTGCATCGCCGATGCGATAGAGTCGGAAGCCGCCTTCCCGATTGCGCTCTATCCTCTGTGGCTGCAGGCCGACAAAGGCCTCGTGGTCGAGCGCTCCACGATTGGCCGACGCGGGCTTGAGATCCCAGTAGAGCTGATCCAGCGGCAGGGTCCCGCCCTCGACGACCACTTGATCCACCAGGCGCCTTTCCCGCCTTTCGGAGTAGTCGCCGCCAAGGATGGCGGCCAGGCGATTGCCCTCTCGTTCGATCCCGAGCAGCCGGGTGTTGATCGTGACCCGGACGGCGTGGTCGGCGAAGCACTCGGCATACTTGGCGTGGTTCAGGCCACCCATTTCGGGCGCGAAGAAGCGCTCCGGCGAGACCACCTCCAGTTCCGAACCGGCCAGCGCGAGGGCTTCGGCTGCCTGCATGCCAGCGTGACCACCGTTGTCGTCGTAGAGCAGCACCTGACCGCCCGGCTTTGCGTCGCCGGCAATGATATCCCAGGAGGAGACCGCGAGATCGTCGCCGCTCTCGAGCGCTTCGAAGCTGGGAAGACCGCCGGTCGCCAAGATGACGATTCCGGGCTTTTCCGCCAGCACTTCTTCCGCCTCGACGAAGCGGTTGTAATGCGCCGTCACGCCCAGGCGCGCGCACTCGGCCAGGCGCCAATCGACGATGCCGATCATCTCGCTGCGCCGCGGATTGCGGGCCAGCAGGCGCACCTGCCCGCCGGCCTCGCTAGCGGCCTCGAAGAGGGTGACCTGGTGCCCACGCGCAGCAGCGACCCTTGCAGCCTCCAAGCCGGCCGGACCGGCACCGACGACGATCACCTTCATTGCCGCTCCGCGCGAAGCCGGCACCTCTTGGGGGATCCGGGCCTCGCGCCCGGTCGCCGGGTTGTGGATGCAAAGCGCTTGGTGCCCCTCGTAGATGCGATCCAGGCAATAGGTAGCACCGACGCAAGGCCGAATCTCCTCCTCTCTGCCGGCCGCCACCTTGGCGGCGATGTGCGGGTCGGCGATGTGGGCGCGGGTCATGCCGACCATATCTAGCTTGCCCTCGGCGATGGCATGGCGGGCGGTGGCGACATCGGCAATGCGCGCGGCGTGAAAGACGGGAAACCTGGTCTCGGCCCGGACCTCGCCGGCGAAATCTAGATGCGGGGCGGAGCGCATGCCGCCGACCGGGATCACCTTGCTGAGCGCCGCATCGCTATCGATATGACCGCGGATGACGTTCAGAAAATCGACCAGCCCGCTGCCGGCCAAACGTCGGCAGATCGCCACGCCCTCTGCGCGGGTCAAGCCCTTGTCCCAGTCTTCGTCGGCCACCAAACGCGCACCGACTAGAAAGTTGGGACCCACAGCCTTGCGAATAGCCTGGTAAACCAGAAAGGCAAAGCGCAGCCGCTGTTCCAGGTCACCGTTGTAGTCGTCGGTGCGCCGGTTGGTGGCGGGCGACCAGAAGCCGTCGATCAGATGGCCGTAACACTCCAACTCGATACCATCCAAGCCGGCGGCCTGCATACGCTGAGCGGCCGCGGCATAGTCGGCGACGATCCGCTCGATGTCCCAGTCCTCCATCTCTTTGGGCATGGCGCGGTGTGCGGGCTCCCGGATCGGCGAGGGTGCCAGCACCGGCAGCCAGTCCGAGTGGTTCCAGTTGGTGCGCCGCCCCAGATGAGTGAGCTGGATCATCACCGCGGCCCCCTCGTCGTGGCAGGCCTCGGCAAGCCGGCGCAGGGGCGGCACGATCTCGTCCTTATAGGCCAGCAGGTTGCCGAAAGCCGGCGCGGAATCCCGCGACACGACCGCAGACCCAGCCGTCATCGTCAGCGCGACACCACCCTTGGCGCGCTCCAGATGATAGAGGCGATAGCGCTCGCCCGGCATGCCGTCCTCGCTGTAGTTCGGCTCGTGCGCGGTCGTCATCAGACGGTTGCGCAGGGTCAGGTGCTTCAGCCGATAGGGCTGCAACAAGGGATCCTTGCTCATGGCGCTGTTCCTCAGCTGATGTCCGGGTGTGCCTGCTGCAGAGCGGCCAGATCCTGGCGTACCTCGGCCGGCGTGGCCGCGCGATCGCCCGCTGCGGCGACCGCTGCAAGGGCGGTTTCCAGCCACCAGCCGTTGCCTTCCCGCGTGCCCAGCGGCGCGTCCTCCAGGCCGACCCGCAGGTGCCCGCCCATACGGATGATGGCGGGATAGAGCGGTCGCATATCGACGCCCAGGCCGGCGGCCATCCATGGGGCCTCGGAATGCTCGGCCTGCAGCAGCCGGTGGTAGGCGGTTAGATAAAACTCCTCGGGCGGGAAGGAGAAGGTGAAATCCTGGCTGAAGAGCACCCGGTAGATCGGCAGCGGCGCCTGCTTGCCACCAGCGCGCACTTTGCGATGCAGCGCTGCGCCGAGGCGCACAAAGCCGGGCTCGTAGCAGGCATAGGAGGGGTGGAAGCCGTGCCGTGCTGCCAGGCCAAGACCATGGCGTATGTGCTCTTCCGGATTAGCGTAAACGAAGCCTTGGCGCTCTTCCTTGAGATCGCGATAACGGGCGAAGTTGGCTGAGCCTGGATCGACGATGGACCACTCAATCAAGCCGCGCTTGGCCAGTTCCTCGACCGCTGCGAAGCGAGTCTCGGAGTTCAGCGGTTCCGGCGCATCGGCGCTTCCGGCCAGCGGAATGGTGGGATAGACGATGGCATCGACCTTGGCGCGCACACCTTCGATGATCCGCGCATAGATCTCCCAATCGTCGCGCTGACGTCCACTGTCGACGTCATAGGCGTGCAGATGGACGATGGCTGCGCCAGTTCGAGCGCAGGCGACGGCCTCATCGATGATCTCATCCGGTGTAATCGGGATCAGTGGCTGAAGCCCGCGCGCCCAGGGCCCGTTGATCGCTGCCTCAATCCACACCGCACGTGCCATGCCAGCCCTTCTCTCACGCTGCTGTGATGTCGGAGCATAAGCGATTGTGCGCTGCCTGCCACCCCACTCAATGCCGCCTTGGGTTGCCGGCTCGATCAGCGTATAGAGAGCGGCCAAAGAGAGTGGGGAGCGAGGCGAGATGCAAGCTGGACAGCGGACTGGCGGACGACCCGCATTGGTCATCTTCGATTGCGACGGGGTGCTGGTCGATACTGAGACGGCCGGTGGCTTAGTCTTGCAAGGCATCCTGAAGGCTCGCGGCGAGGACCTCACGATCCACGAGGTCGACCGGCGCTATCGCGGATGGAAGCTCGAAGACGTCGCGATCGACTTCTTCGCCAGGCGCGGCGAGCCGGTTGATCCCGGCCTGTCCTCGGAGATCCGCGACGGCACCATGGCGGCGCTGAGCCAAGGGGTTGAGGCGATTGCCGGCGCTCCGGATCTGGTGCGCCGGGTCATCGCCGCCGGCATCGACTGCTGCGTCGCCTCATCAGGCTCGATCGAGAAGATGCATCTGACCTTGGGCCAGACCGGCTTGCTGCCCTTGCTAGGCGCCCATCTCTATACCGCCCAAGACGTTCCGAATGGCAAACCCGCCCCCGATGTGTTCCAGCACGCTGCCAAAGGGATGGGGAAGGATCCAGCGCAAGCCGTCGTCATAGAGGACTCCGCTGCCGGCGCCCGAGGCGCACGGACGGCTGGTGCACGCGTGATTGGCTATAGCGGCGGCCGGCCCGAGGACGAGGCTGCCCTTCAGGCAGAGGGAGTGGAGACGGTTGCCAGTATGGACGAGGTCGCCGCACTCATCGGTTTGGACTGACCCATCCCAAAGCCGCTTCGCCTCAAGCCGGAATCAGCGTCTTGGTCATCCAAGCGCTTTCGATCTCCAAGCCACCACGAGTCCTATCGAAATGGGGCGCACAACGCGAATAGCCTTGCTTCTCGTAGAAGGCCACCGCAGGAAGGCTGGAATCGATCGTGATCATGCGAACGCCCTCCGCTGCCAGCGCCGCCTCGGCCCGACTTAAGAGGCGTGCGGCGATCCCCCTGCCCTGGAAAGCCGGATCGACATAAAGTCCCTTCACGCTGCCCTCTTTGCGCCCGCAGAATGCAATCGGTCTATCCGCATCGTCGACGGCGACTTCGAAGACCTCACCACCGCGCATGGATTGGGCATACCCCCCGGCAGTCAGGCCGCTGGCCCAAGATTGCCGCACCTCTTGCGAATAGAAGTCAGGGCCGCTCCCAAGGATGGCGCTGCGATGGAGCCGCATCATGGCTTCACCATCCTCTGGGCGAGCGGGGCGCACGACGATGTCGCCCGGCCGTACCGTCATAGAGACGCTCCGCCGCGGGCTAGCAGCGTGAAGGACGACCGTTGTTGGCGGCCACGCGATTGCCCCAGCGCAGCAGGTTGACGTTGCAATCGTCGGGCTCGATCTCGACCTCGATGAAGCAGAGCGTGTCGCGCGCCTTGGCCTCTTGGATCGCCTCGTCAAGCTCACCTTCCGTGGTCGCACGTGCACTCCAGCCAGTACCGTCCTCGGCGTTGAAGACCTGCACCAGGTCGGCGTAGTTCCAGTTCTTGATCTTGTTGTAGGGCCCGTCGTGGATCTCGACCTCAATGGAATAGCCGCGATTGTTGATCAGGAAGATGATCGGGTTGACCTTGGTCCGGATCATGGTCGAGACCTCTTGCGCAGTCAGCTGGAAGGAACCGTCGCCGATGCACGCGATCAGACGTCCCTCCTGCTTACCTAGCGCATAGCCCAGGGTCGCGCCCACCGACCAGCCGATCGAGCCGTACTGCAGCTGGATCTCGAAGCGCGCGCCGTCTGGCAGCGAGAGGTCCAGGCCGTTGAACCAGGAATCGCCGGTCTCGACCAGGAGGCTCGAATCGGACTGCAGCAAGGCCTGGATGCGGGCGAAGAGCTGGCGAACGGTCAACTTTTCTTCTGGATTGCCGGGCGCCAGCGGCACGCGGGCCTGGTGCACGCGGCGGAAAGCGGTGACTGCGGCCTCGTTTGGGGTCAACTTCTCTTTGAGCCCGGCCAGAAAGTCCGCCATCTGCACGTTGCTGTAGAGCGCATCGCCCATCTGCACCGACTTCGGCAAAACGCGGATCGCTGCCTTCTCGTTGAAGGCAAGATGGTGGCCGCTGGTGGTGTAGTCGTTGAACTTGGCGCCGACGAAGAGCGGCGCATCGGAGGATTCGACGATCTCTCCGCAGCCGGGTGAACTGACCGGTCCCCAATAGAGCCCCATGAAGGCCGGCCTCTCCTCCGAGAGGAAGCTTTTGGCGTCGGGCATGATCGCCGTGCCGTAGCCGGATGCCTGAGCCAGAGCGTGCAGTTCCGCCTCGGCATTGCCGGCGCGTACCTGCGATCCGGCGATAAGCACGGGTCGGGTGGCGGCATTCAAGCGTTCGGCGACGTGCTCGACTGCCGCAGAGAGTGCCTGGGGATCGCTGGCCGGCCTGCGGGCAAAGCCCCGTGCAACGGGAGCGGAGGTCGAAGCGCCTGCGATGTTGCAGGCAACCTCGATATAGACCGGCTTGCGCCGCAGGATCGCTTGGTCGATGGCTCGGTCGATCTGCTCGGGCGCCACGCGGGGGTGGTGGATCACCTCTGTATGGGCTGTCACCCGGCTGAAGATCTCGCGCTGATAGCTGTAGTCGACATGGCCCAGGGTGTGGTGCAGGAACTCGTACTCGGCCTCCGAGTTGGTGTTGGGTCCACCGGAAATCGCGATCACCGGGAGATCCTCTGCATAGGCGCCAGCGACTGCATTCAGAAGGCTGAGCCCGCCGACGCTGTAGGTCACCACCACGGCAGAGGGCCCGCCGGTCGCGCGCGCATAGCCGTCGGCCGCATAGCCGGCGTTCAGCTCGTTGCAGCAGCCGATCATCGTGAGCTCCTGGTTGGTCAGCAGCTCGTCCAGCAGCACCAGATTGAAGTCGCCCGGCACCGAGAAATAGTGGTTGAGGCCCACATCGCGCAGGCGTTGCGCCAGGTAGGAGCCGACGGTCCAATGTTCGGATGCCATCTGCCTATCTCCTTTAGGGAAAGGGGTGACTTAGTCGAAGACGTGTCCGTGCTCGAAGCGCTCGTCCAGGCCAGCCGCCTCGGTCAGGGCCGCGACGTTCTCTTTGGTGAAGAAGCCCTGGTAGCCGTGGCAGCGCTCGACATACTCGGTGATCAGTAGCGAATACTCCGAGTGCTTCGAGAAGATCTGCTTCAGATCCGGCTCTTCGCCGCAAGATCCCACGACATGGGCCAAGAAGGGGACACCCAGGCTACGCAGCTCGCCGACCACATAGTCAATGTTCTTCTGCCCGCTGGCGTGATCGCCGTCGAGCACCTCATAGGCGATGTGGTGCATGCGCCGGCCGAAGTTTCGCACAAAGTTCTCGGTCGGCATCGGCAAGCCTTCGAAGGAGTTGACGAAGGAGGGCGTGTTGTTGGCGGTGAAGACCTTGGCCGGCGAGCACTTCTCGTCCGAGACGTTCGGGTTGCGGTTGACATTGGTCGAGGAATTCATGTCGGCGATGTTGTAGGCGCCCCAGAAGTAGTAGTTCGACATGCTGAGAAACTCGAGGATCGCATCCTCGCGCTCGCCGGAGAGAATGCGGGTCGCCATGTGGTCGGCGCCTAGGACCAGGTCCGACAGGCCGGCCGCATCGGCACGCTCGGCCGCCTCTGCCAGTTGCCTCTGTTCGTCCTGGCTCAACACCTCCTCCTGTCCAGCGCCGACCAGATCCACGTCGTTCAGATCGATCGAGGTATAGCCGACACGATTGCCGGTGAAGTCGGAGGGATACGTCAATCGGAAGTGCTCGTTGGCATAGAAGGCATTGCATTCCTCGTCTGCGGTGTGGAATCGGATCTCGTGCGATTCCAATACTTTCTGTGTTTCTGCCAGGTCCTCGGTCTGAAACAGCTCGCCGATATAGCGGGCGTTGGCCTTGGGACGGGCACGCGGGTAGAGCATGTTGAAGCGTGTCGTGTCGTCAGTATAGCCGGCATCCAGCGGCTCCATCACGATCATGCGCGGATAGTCGGACTGACTGCGCAGAAAGAAGATTCGGTGCGTGTCGTTCAGCCGAATGCAGTCCAGGCGATAGGGCGACATCATGGTTAGCTCGCAGAGATAGGCCAGGCCGTCCCCAGCCTGGACCTGAACGACGACGCCCCGCATCGGCCCCAAGAGGTCTTGCAGCCCGCTGCTCTTTCGGCGCTCATAGATCTTCAAGCGATACTCGTTGAAGAAGGCCGAGTTCTCTTTGTCGCCGGCCGGCTTCACGGCCATGATATCCAGGCTCATTCCCTGTCTCCCCTATCAAGATGCCCGATCAGGACTTGCCGTCGCTCAGGCGCCGTAGCTGCGGATACTCCGGCTGCCAATACTTGTCGCGCAGCGCTTGGCGCAACTCGTCTTCGCTTGAGGGCAGGGCATAGCCCTGATCCTGCGCAGCTTTGGCGACGGCCACTGCAATTGCCATTCCGGCAGTGCGTACCTCGGACAGCGGCGGCAACAGAGCGCCCTCTCCGTCTTTGACGGCCGGCGCCTGGCTGCTGAGCGCATCGGCTGCGGCCATGAACATCTCGTCGGAAACCCGGGTCGCGCCAGACCCCAGGATGCCCAAACCCATGGCCGGAAAGATGTAGGAGTTGTTGCACTGAGCGATCGGATAGTCCTTGCCTTTATAGCTCACGGCCTCGAAGGGACTGCCGGTGGCGACCAGTGCGCGGCCCTCGGTCCAGCCGATCAGATCGCTGGGAATGGCTTCGATGCGGGAGGTCGGGTTGGAAAGCGGGAAGATGATCGGCCGCTCGCAATGCTTGGCCATCTCCAGCACGACCTCCTGCGTGAAGGTACCGGGCTGGCCGGAGACACCAACCAGGACCGTCGGCTTGGCATGGCGCATCACATCCATCAGCTCGATGCGCCCGTCATTGCCGCTGGCCCAATCAGACACGGCAGCGAAGGGCTGCAGCAGGGTGCGCTGGAAGGGTAGCAAGCCCTCGATCCCCTCGTGCAACAATCCGGGTCGGTCGAACATGTAGAAGCGCCCGCGCGCCTCTGCTTCGTTCAGGCCCTCCATCACCATGGCCCGGACCATCTGCTCGGCGATGCCGCAACCGGCCGAGCCGGCGCCGAACATCACGATCCGCTGGTCCTTGAGTGAGGACCCGGCGGCCTTCACGGCAGCCAGCAAAGTTCCGACGGCAACGGCTGCCGTGCCCTGGATATCGTCGTTGAAGGTGCAGAGCTGGTCGCGGTAGCGGCTCAGGAGCGGTGCCGCATGGGTCTGCGCAAAGTCCTCGAACTGGAGCAGCACGCGCGGCCAGCGACGCTTCACAGCCTGGACGAAAAGGTCCAGGAAGTCGTCGTAGTCCTGCCCCGTCACCCGCTCGTTGCGCCAGCCGATATAAAGCGGATCGTCTAGACGCTCCTGATTGTTGGTGCCGACGTCCAGCAGAATGGGCAGGGTCGTATGCGGACTGATACCGCCACAGGCCGTATAGAGCGAAAGCTTGCCGATGGGGATGCCCATGCCGCCGGCGCCCTGATCGCCCAGACCCAGAATACGTTCGCCATCGGTGACGACGATGACATCGATGCTGGCTTGCGGCGCATTGGCCAGGATCTGATCGATGTGGTCGCGCTCGGGATAGGAGATGAAGAGCCCGCGCGGGCGGCGATAGATCTCGCTGAACTGCTGACAGGCAGCGCCGACGACCGGCGTATAGATGATCGGCATCATCTCCGCCAAATGATCGTGGATCAGGCGGTAGAAGAGCACCTCGTTGGTGTCCTGCAGCGCGCGCAGATAGATATGCCGTTCCAGATCCTGGTCTTTGCGCTTGAAGGCTTCATAGGCCCGCTCGACCTGCAGATCCAAGGTCTCCAGCTGCGGCGGCAGGAGCCCCTGAAGGCCGAAGCGCGCCCGTTCATCCGCAGTGAAAGCCGTGCCCTTGTTGGTGAGCGGGTTGTCGATCAGGTCGGCTCCGACTTCGTCGGTGTACACCTCTCCCAGAGACGTTGTCCGCTCCATGTCTGCTACTCCTTTGCTGAGCGCTTAAGATTCACGTGCTTACTGTTCAGAGCGTCATCAAGGCTGGCGGCCTCAATCAATTGAGACCATTGCATGACGCGTATGCTGGCGAACAAGGATCGCTGCCCCAAGCCTACTCCTTCGGTCGAACGGCATCCGCGGTGCCTTGGATGAAGGCAGCGATAAGGCCCACCTCCTCGGTCGAGAGTTTGCCGCTGAAGTCCGGCATGCCCTCGCTCGCAAAAGCGCTGCTCAGCACGATGGCCGAGAGGTCGGCCACGGTCTCGTGGCTGGAATAGCCAAGGTTGGGGATGTTGCCGCCGTTGTTCACGCCCGGCACACCGTGACAGAAGAGGCAGTTGGAGACGTAGAGGGCTGCACCAGGCCCTACGTCCTCCGCTGCATAGGGCACGCCCTCGACCAGGCTTGTCGCGGTGTGCTCGACGGCTGCCGGCAAAGGCGCTTTGGCGTCCAGCGCAAAGACATAGACGCGGCCGGGATTGCGTCGCTCGGTCGCCCGCTGAAGCTGACCATAGACGCCGCCCCAGCCAACGGCGACGGCCACGTACTGCTGTCCATCCAGTTCGTAGGTCATGGGGGCCGCTACCACGCCGGAACCGACCGGGGTCTGCCACAGCATCTCTCCGGTGGTGGCGTTGTAGGCGATGAAGCGCCCGTCTGCGGTCCCCTGAAACACCAGATCGCCGGCCGTGGTCAGCGTGCCCCCGTTCCAGGGCGAGACATAGTTGGCCCGCCAAGCCTCCTGCTGCTTGACCGGATCCCAAGCCAGCAACTGACCGAAGGCCGGTGCCTTGGGCGGTACCGTGTTCAGCAGGTAGCCCAGGTTCCAGCCCAGGTTCGACATGATGGTGCCGGCCTTGTGCTGGTTCAGCTCCCAAGCCGGGTCGGTCTGCTGAGAGAGCGGCACACCCTGTGCAGGTATGTACACCAGCCCGGTCTTCGGATTGAAGGACATGGGGTGCCAGTTGTGCGCGCCGTAAGCGCTGGGAATTGTCTCCCATGGCTCGGTCCGCGAGCGTGCACCCTCCACCTCGATCGGCCGACCCTTGTCAT
This sequence comes from Rhodospirillales bacterium, assembly GCA_963669445.1. Taxonomy (GTDB): domain Bacteria; phylum Pseudomonadota; class Alphaproteobacteria; order Kiloniellales; family JACOMY01; genus JACOMY01. The sequence goes on along the minus strand of OY770029.1, from coordinate 112,857 downwards.
CATAGCCTCTGGCCCAATTGACCTCGACGAAGGGCTCGGCCGAGATGAAGCTCCCGTCGCTGCGGTCGATCACATAGAAAAAGCCGTTCTTCGGGGCCTGGAGCATGACTTTGCGCTCAACCCCATCAATCTTTAGGTCGGCCAGGATGATGTGCTGGGTCGAGGTGTAATCCCAGGTCTCCCCAGGCGTATTCTGGTAGTGCCAGAGGTAGGCACCGGTATCGGGGTCGAGCGCAACAATGGAGGCCAGGAAGAGATTGTCGCCGCCGGCCGGGCTGCGGAAATGCTGATTCCAAGGGCTACCATTCCCGGTGCCGACATACATGATGTTCAGATCCGGATCGAAAGCCATAGCGTCCCAAATGGTGCCGCCGCCGCCGGCTTCCCACCAGCGACCCGCCGGATCCCAAGTCTTGGCCGCCAGCTCCATCGAGGGGTCTTCAAAGGGCTTTGAAGGGTCGCCCGGGACGGCATACCAGCGCCAGGCCTGCGCACCGGTTTCGGCATCGTAGGCGGTGATGTAGCCGCGCACACCGTACTCCGCGCCGCCATTGCCGATCATCACCTTGCCGTTATAGATCCGAGGCGCACCGGTAATGGTGTATGCCATATCCCTGTTTTCGATCGTATCGACCGCCCAGAGCTTCTTGCCCGTCGCAGCATCGAGCGCATGCAGGTGGCCATCGAAGGCACCGACATAGACCTTGCCTTCGTGCAGCGCCACACCGCGGTTCACCACATCGCAGCAGCCCTTGGAGGCATAGTCGCGCGGCACCTCGGGATCGTAGACCCAGAGCTCTTCGCCGGTCCGGGCGTCGAGCGCATGCACGATGCTCCAGGGACCGGTCAGATACATGACGCCGTCGACGACCAGCGGCGTCGCCTCGAAGCCGCGCTTGGAGCCGATGGAGGTCGACCAGGCAAGACCCAGCCGCTCAGCATTCTCGGCCGTGATCTGATCCAGCGCGCTGTGCCGTGTCTCGGCAAAATCCAGGCCGTAGTTCAGCCAGTTGCGGCCATCCTTGGCATTGGCAATGATGGCCGCCTTGTCGACAGCCTGGGTCGCCTTGGCGATGGCATCGCTTGAGATCGTCTCCGCGTGCCCGGCCGTAGATAGCACAAGGCCGGCAAGCACCGCAGCGGTGGTCCGTAGCATGAGTGTCCTCCCGTCGCTGATGTGGCGCCGGGTGACCCCGGTCTCTTTCCTCTACCTAGGAGTTTGAAGGGTAAGGCTCTTGGACGCAAAGGCTAAAGTGGAGCTGCTCTGCCGGCCTACGCCAAAGCCCGATACTCCGGCGTAAGCCCACTCAGGACCTCGGCGCCCCCGTCCTTCACCAAGATCGTATGGCCCAGGCTCATGGCCAGGCCGGCCTCGGCGTCGGCCAGGATGGCGTGCAGGAAGAGGATCATGCCGGGGGCTGCCGGCAGCGGGTTGCCTAGATAGAGCATCGGCGGGACGTCCATCCAGGAGGGGCGATAGGTGGCGCCCAGGGAGTAGCCGCAGGCCGACATGCGGGCGTGTCCGAAGCCGGCGGCATCGAAGACCCGCCGGTGGGCGGCATCGATCTCGCCCAAGGGACGGCCGACCTTGGCGGCCTCGGTCATGGCCTGCAGCGCATCGCGGGTTACCCGAAACATCTCCTCTTGGCGGGCAAGACCGCGGCCGATCGGCAGGGTGCGCATCAGGCAGGCGTTGTAGTGGCGATAGGTGGCGGCGAATTCGAGGGTGAGCTGATCCTCGGCATCCAGCGTGCGGTAGCCGGTTGAAGAACGTACCAGCAAGGCCTCTTCGCCGGACCCCATGACTGGACCCGAGGGCGGCTGGTCGCCACCGCCTTCTAGAATCGCGGCGGTACCGGCGGCGGCAATCGCGCCCTCGTAGGCGCCGGGCCCAGCCACGGCGCACATGGCTTCTAGCGAGCGATCTGCCAGCTCGGCCGCCTTTCGCACATAGGCGATCTCGGCCGGCGACTTGGTCACGCGCAAGCCGCGTACGATCATCGAACCGTCTTTCAGCCGGCACCAATCGCGCAGTCGATCGCGCACCAGATCATAGTTCTTGGCCAGGAGGCCAAAGGTATCGCGCTCAATCCCAATCCGGCCGTCCTTCAGCCCCTTCTCCTCAAGGATCGTCAGCAGGTCTTCGCTGGGATCCTTGCCCTCGGCGTCGTACCAAAGGCGCACGTCTTCGACGATCGAGGTGAGTCTGGCCTGTTCGCGGTCCGGCCGCCGGGTCAGCAGGGTCAGCGGCTGGTCGTCGGCCGTCAGGACGAGGCACTGAAAGAAAACGAAACCGCTGGTGTCGTAGCCGGTGAGGTAGAAGTGACTCTCCTGCCCGAAAATCAACAAGGCTGCCAGATCGGCCTCGCGCAGACGTTGCCGGGCGGCCGCGATCCGGCCCTCGAACTCGCTACGGTCGAAGTGCAGTGCCATCCTATTCCCCTCGAAAAGCGCGCTACTATGTGCCTAACGGCGACCAATCCGGCGGGATTTGAGCGCTTGGTCAGAAAGACGGTTGATCCCGCCGGCAGGTTCGATGAACATATGTGATCACAAGAACGAGATCGGCGGCAATGACTGAAACCGCCGTCGACGTATGGTGCAACTTTGTTTGGGAGACCTGTTCATGACGAAAAAGCAGCTTCTTGGTGGAGTCTTCTCCGCCGCCTTGATCGCCTGGGGCGGCGTGGCGATGGCCGACGACAGCATCACCGTGGCATCCTGGGGCGGCAGCTTCCAGGAGGCTGAGCGCAAGGCCTTCTTCGAGCCCTCGGCCAAGACCCTGGGCATCACCATCAAGGAAGACACCACCAACGGCATTCAGGACGTGCGTGCGCAAGTGCAGTCCGGCAGCCCGACCTGGGACGTGGCCGAACTGGGCTCAAATTCCTGCGTGCAGTTGAAGGAAGAGGGCATGCTGGAGCCCTTGGACTACGACGTCATCAACACCGACGGCATCCCGGCCAACCTGGTCAACAGCCACTGGGTCGGCATCATCTTCTATTCCACGGTGCTGGGCTATTCGACCGAGGCCTACAAGGAGGCACCGGCCAATTGGGCAGACTTCTTCGATACCGAGAAGTTCCCCGGCGCGCGCTCCATGTACCGCAAGCCCTACGGTGTGCTTGAAATCGCGCTGATGGCCGATGGCGTTCCGCGCGACCAAGTCTATCCGATCGACGTCGATCGCGCCTTCAAGAAGCTGGAGACGATCAAGGACGATATCGCCGTCTGGTGGAAGTCCGGCGCACAGTCCGCACAGCTGGTGAAGGACGGCGAGGTCGAGATGATCTCTGTCTGGAACGGCCGCATCGGCAACGCCATCAAGGACGGTGCGCAGGCCGCTATGGCCTGGGACGGTGCCATCCTGGACTTCGACTGCTTGGTGGTGCCCAAGGGCGCGCCGAACAAGGAATTGGCCATGAAGGCCATCAACGAGTTCCTGAACCCGACGAACCAGGCCAATCTGCCGAAGTACATCAACTATGGCCCGGTGAACCTCAAGGCCTTCGACACCGGTCTGATCGACAAGGACGTGGCGGAGGGTCTGCCCTCTTCGCCGTCCAAGGTCGCCCAGTCGCTGATCTTCAGCCCGAACTGGTGGAACGGCAAGTACGACGAGCTGCAAGAGCGTTTCGACCTCTTCATCGCCGAGTAAAGGCCGACTGAAAGCGCGCAAGGGCCGTCCGGCTGAACCGGACGGCCCTTCTTGGTTCGATACCCCCTAGATCTGGATAGCTCCATGTCCGCAGACGTCTCGCTACCGCTGTCGATCCGCAACATCACCAAGGCCTATGGATCCTTCAAGGCCTTGGACAACGTCTCCTTGGAAGTGGAAAGCGGGGAGTTCATCACGCTTCTGGGACCCTCGGGCTCGGGCAAGACCACACTGCTGATGGTCTTGGCTGGCTTCGTACGCCCCGAAAGCGGCTCGGTCCGTTTCGGCGACGACGAGATGGTCTTGACGCCGCCGCACAAGCGTGGCGTGGGCATGGTGTTTCAGAACTACGCCCTCTTCCCGCACATGGACGTCTTTCACAACGTTGCCTACCCCCTGCGGCTCAGAAAGGTGGGAAAGGCAGAGCAGCGCGAGCGGGTCTTGAAGTCGTTGGACCTGGTCGAGCTGGGCCATCTGGCAGGACGCCGCGTCGATCAGCTGTCGGGCGGACAACGCCAGCGCGTGGCCTTGGCACGAGCCATCGTCTTCGAGCCGCGCATCCTTCTGATGGACGAGCCGCTATCGGCGCTCGACAAGAAGCTGCGCGAGACCATGCAGATCGAGATCCGCCACCTGCATGAACGACTGGGCATGACGACGGTCTACGTCACTCACGACCAGCGCGAGGCGCTGACCATGTCGGACCGGGTGGCCGTCATCAACCACGGCCGTTTTGCCCAGATCGATCAGCCCGAACAGCTCTATGAGCGCCCGCGCAGTCGTTTCGTCGCCGACTTCATCGGCGAGTCCTCCTTTCTGCCGGTCACAACAGAGGACGGCGTGGTCCATCTGGAGGGCGTGCCGCTGATCCTACCGGAGGACAATGCCGGCGGCGGCGAGGAAAACTGGCTGGTGGTGCGACCGGAGAAGCTGGAGGTCTTGGTGAACGGCGCCGAACGCAGCGGCCTCAACTGCATCGAAGGCGTGGTGAAGGAGCGGGTCTATCAGGGCGAGAGCTTCCTGCTCTATGTCGGCCTTAAGGACGGGCAGACTATGGCGATCCGCCAGCCGACCCGCCGCGAGACGCTGGCCAGTATCCCCAAAGAAGGCGAACCGATCGCCCTTGGTCTGCATCCGCAAGACACCATCGTCGTGCCCGACGCGAGTTAGGAGGAGACCGCCCGTGACCATCTCCCTCTCCGACAGTGTGCAGGCCGCGACCGACCGCGAAGCACCGAACCGCGAAACCCTGAAACAGGCGGGCGAGCGCGAACACCGCAAGCTTCTGGGTCTGACCACCCCCTCCTTCCTGCTGCTGGGCATTATCCTCTATTTGCCGATCGGCTGGCTCTTCTGGCTCTCTCTCCTGGACAAGAAAGACGAGTTCACTTGGGAGAACTATGCCCGGCTGTTCGATCCGCTCTACATCAAGACCTTCACCACGACCCTAGAGGTCAGCGTGATCGTCACCGGGCTCTGCATCGCGGTCGGTTATCCCTTGGCATATTTACTCTCGCAGCTGCCCCGGCGGGCTGCAGGCATCTGCATGATCGCTGTCCTGCTGCCGTTTTGGACCTCATTGCTGGTGCGCACCTATGCCTGGCTGGTGATCCTGCAACGCAAGGGGCTGGTGAACACCTGGCTGCAGGACTGGGGGCTGATCGATGCGCCGATGAAGCTGGTGCACAACCAGACCGGCACAGTGATCGGCATGACCCACATCATGCTGCCCTTTATGATCCTGCCGCTCTATGCCGCCATGAAGTCGATCCCCGGCGATCTGATGCGGGCGGCCTCGAACTGCGGCGCCTCGCCCAGCAAGGCCTTCTGGCAAGTCTTCTTCCCGCTCTCGCTGCCGGGTTTGGCCGCCGGCTTCACCCTGGTCTTCGTGCTCTGCCTTGGCTTCTACGTGACGCCGGTCCTGCTCGGCGGTGGACGGGTGCAGATGTGGGCCATGCGGATCGAGACCAACGTCGCCGTCTACTTCAACTGGGGGGCAGCCTCCTCGCTCGGCGTTGCCTTGCTGGCGGTCACCCTTCTGATCCTCTACTTCGCCAACCGCCTCTTCGGCATCAACAAGATCTACGGACGCTAGAGGGGGAATGCACATGAGCTGGCTGAAGAAACCCGCATCCGACACGCAGATCACGCATGGGCAGAGGCTTTGGCTCTATACGCTCTGCGGGCTCACCATGGCCTTTCTCATGGCGCCTTCGCTGTTGGTCATCCCCATGTCCTTCTCGGACTCCCGTTTTCTGCAGTTCCCGCCGGAGACCTACTCTCTGCGTTGGTACGAGAACTACCTCTTCTCGATCGAGTGGATGGATGCAACGCGGGTTTCCTTTACCGCGGCGATCCTGACGGTCTGTCTCTCGGTGCCCATCGGTACGGCCGCAGCCTATGCGCTGCACGTCTCCGGCGTGCGCTATGCACAGATCCTGCAGATGGCACTGACAACGCCGATCATGGTGCCGGTCATCCTGATCGGCATCGGCGTCTTCTTCCTCTATGCAAGACTGGGGCTCAACAACTCGATCCTGGGGTTGGTTCTGGCGCATTCCATGCTGGCCTTGCCATTCGTACTGATCACCGTCTCGGCCGGCCTCAAGACCTACGACATGAACCAAGAGCTGGTGGCACGCTCGCTCGGTGCCTCGCGCCTCAAGGCCTTCCTGACCGTGACCCTGCCGCAAATCCGCTTCTCGATCATCTCCGGCTCTCTGCTGGCTTTCCTGACTTCGCTGGACGAGGTAGTGGTCGCGCTCTTCATCTCCGGAGGCGAGAACGCCACACTGACGCGGCGCATGTTCAATGCCCTTCGCGACGAGATCGACCCGACGATTGCCTCGATCTCGACGCTTCTGATCGCCGTTTCCTGCCTGCTGCTGGTCCTAGCGCAGATTTTTGGCCGGGAACGCACAACCGAGTACCGACCGCAGGAGGATACCTAAGACATGGGGGACCGCGAGCAGCTCTTGGCGTGGATCGAGGCCGAACGCACAGAAATCCTGACCTTCTTCCAGGACTTCGTTCGTGCCAAGAGCCCCAACCCGCCGGGCGACACGACCGAGGCGGTGGCGCATATCACCGGCTTCCTGGAGCGTCAGGGCGTGCCCTTCCGTCTGGTCGACCCGCAACCGACCATGGCCAATGTGCTGGGCACCTTCGAGGGTGCGGGGCCCGGCAAGCATCTGGTTCTAAACGGCCACATCGATGTTTTCCCGGTCGGCGCCGACCCCAAGGCCGAGGGTTGGACGCAAGACCCCTGGGGCGGGGCGCTGGCCGACGGCAAGGTCTACGGCCGTGGCTCGGCCGACATGAAGTGCGGCACCAGCAGCTCGATTTGGACCTATGTCCTGCTGCATCGCCTGAAGGACAAGCTGAAGGGCAAGCTCACCCTCACCTGCGTCTCCGACGAGGAGACCTTCGGCCCCTGGGGTGCGCGTTGGCTGATGGAGCACGAACCCGAGGTCAAGGGCGACTGCTGCTTGAACGGAGAGCCCTCCAGCCCCTTCTCCATTCGCTACGGCGAGAAGGGCCCACTATGGATGAAGTTCACCATCCGCACGGCCGGCGCGCATGGGGCCTATACCCACGCCAGCCCTTCGGCCACGCGCATCGCCGCCAAGCTGATCGGCGACCTGGAAGCGATCGAGGATCTGGTCTTCGAGTTGCCCGACAACCTGATGCGCGCGCAGTCCGAGGCGATCGAAGCCGCCGATCGCGCCATGGGTCCCGGCGCCGGCGCCATCCTGCCGAAAGCCACCTTGAACATCGGCACCATCACCGGTGGCCTCAAGGTCAACATGATCCCCGGCGAGTGCAGCTTCGAGGCCGACATCCGCATGCCGGTCGGCGTGACCAAGGAGGCGATCATGGCCGAGGTCGAGAAGATCGCCGCTGGCTATCCCGAGGCAAGCTGGGAGGAGATCAACTCCAGCCTGCCCTCCTACTGCGACCCCTATGGCGAGATGGTCGAGATCATCCAGAAGAACGTCGAAGAGCTGCGCGGTTTTCGCCCGACCCCCGTCGTCAGCCTGGGCGGCACCGACGCCCGCCTCTGGCGCTATGCCGGCATCCCAGCTTACGTCTACGGCCCCTACCCCACCGGCATGGGTTCAGGCGACGAGAACGTGCCGGAGGATGACTTCTTCCATGTCCTGAAGACCCATGTGCTCTCGGCCTACGACTATCTGACGGCTGGGTAAGTGTTGACGGTACCGTCGTGGCACGCCGCGCCTAAAGAGTGTCTGGCCAGCTCTGCGCTGCGTGAAGAATAGTGATGATCTCGACATGTTCTTCGATACGGTACACGACGATGTAAGGCGTTCCTCTGATCACGAGTTCACGCGTTCCGTCAATTCTTCCAGCTCGACCTAAGCGTGGATAACCCGCCAAACCCAATACCTGTTCGACGATGTGCTTCGTCGTATGCTCGGCGGCGCTGGGATCATCTAGCGCAATAAAATCTCCGATCTGATGAAGTCTGCGGATCGCACGGCGCGTCCAGACGACTTCATCCATGCGGCACGAATTTGAGAATGGTCGCCCTGACCTCCTCCGCGGTTGCGAAGTCGCCTGCGTCAGCCTCCTTCAGGCCTCGCAAGATTTCCTTTTCTTGCCAAGCCAGGACCTCCTTGCTTGGCTGCTCCGTTGTCGGCTGCATTGCCTCCTCGAAGGTGAGAGGCCTCTTTTTCGTGTCGCTCATGGTTTAGATATAGCATCCGAAGGACCACCCTTGTAGCAAAATCGAGCCGCCCCACACTCAAAACGTGAGGTCTGCAGGCAATTCATCGCTTGAGCGCGCTCGCCCGACACTGCAAGAACTGCACCATCACCGTCGCCGCCATCAAGGCCGACATGTTGGCGATGTCCTGCGGCGGGCTTATCGTGTTGACGTCGAAACAGACGATCTGCAGGCCCGACAGCGCCTCGACCAGGTCAAGCGCCTCGACCGCGCTGAAACCGCCGAAAACCGGATTGCAGACGCCCGGGGTCACCGAGGCATCCAAGACATCCATGTCGAAGCAGAGATAGACCGGGCGCGTGCTGACCGCAGCCTTGATCTCGGCGACGATCGCAGCCGGGCCCTCGGCACGGAACTGCCGCATGGGGATCACGCGATAGCCGAGTGCGCGGGGATGGGTCCAGGCTTGCGGGTGACGGCTGGAGCCGCGCAGGCCGATATGGAAGGAGCGCTCGGTCTCGACCAAGTCCTCCTCGGCCGCGCGGGTGAAGGTGGTGGCCGTGGTGTCCTCGGGAATTGGATAGCAGTCGCTGTGCGCGTCGATATGGACGGTCACCAGACCCGAGTGGGCGGCGGCGGCCGCACGCAGTTGCGGCAGGCTGACCATGCCATCGCCCCCCATCGAGAGCGGTACGGCGCCGGCTTCGTAGATCGCCCGCGTCGCGGCCTCGATGGCGGCGAAGGCCTCGGGCACGCGGCTGGGCACCAGCGCTGTGTCTCCCAGGTCAACCAGTTTCAGCGCCGCACGCAGATCGCGCTGGCTTTCCGGGTCGAAGGCCCCCAGTTCATGCGAGGCCGTGCGAATGGCACTAGGTCCAAGCCGCGCGCCGACACGCATGGCCGTACCGTGGTCGAAGGGATGGCCGATGACGGCGATGCCGCCGGCCTCTGCCGTCTCGGCGATGGCTGTGCCCAGGAAGCTGCACTCTGGACGTCTCATGGTTTCCTTGGTCATGATGCAACGATGCCTACTCGGGCCGGCAAAGGCCAAGCGAAAGATCACCCCGACATGACTAGACCGCCGCTTCCCCCCTCCCTTTGGGCTGCCACCGCGCAAGCAGCACCCGAGACGCCAATGCTGAGCGAAGCAGTCGAGGCGGATGTCTGCGTCATCGGCGGCGGCTTTACCGGCCTTTCCGCAGCGCTGCACCTGGCAGAGGCCGGCACCAAGGTGGTGCTGGTGGAGGCCGCAGAACCCGGCTTCGGCGCCTCTGGGCGTAACGGCGGCCAGGTGATCCCCGGTTTCAAGTTGGATCCTGACGAGCTGATCCGCCGCTTCGGCGAGAAGAAGGGCGAGGCAATGGTGCGCTATGCCGGCAGCACCGCCGACTTCGTCTTCGACCTGATCGAGCGCCATTCGATCGATTGCGATGCGACGCGCGCCGGTTGGCTGCACGGTATCCACAACGAGGATGCCCTGCGCGCGGCCGAGAAGCGGGCCGAGAGCTGGCGCTCGCGCGGCGCGCCGGTCACCATGCTGGGCCGGGAGGAGACCGAGCGACTGTCCGGAACCAAGGGCTATCTGGGGGCGCTCTCGGACGGGCGCGGCGGCAGCCTGAACCCCTTGGGCTATGCACGCGGCATCGCCAAAGCGGCGATCAAGGCCGGAGCCAGCCTGCATGGAGCCTCTCCAGCCACAGCCGTCGACAAGGAGGATAAGCGCTGGCGGGTTTCGACCCCCGAAGGCTCCGTCCTGGCAGATCAGGTGCTGGTCTGCACAAATGCCTACACCGACGACTTCTGGCCGGGCCTTAAGCAATCGGTGGTGCCGGTCTATAGCTATCAGATCGCCACCCGGCCGCTCAGCGACAACATCCGCGGCTCAATCATGCCGGAGGGCCATGCCCTCTCCGACACCCGCCGTTTGCTGACCTACTGCCGGCTCGATCCCTATGGGCGGCTGGTGGTCGGCGGGCGTGGCGAGTTTCGCGAGTCCAGCGATCCCAATGACTATGGAAACGTGGTGAGCGCGTTGCGCCGCATGTTCCCGCACATCGAAGAAGATCACTTCGAGTTCTACTGGGGCGGCAAGGTGGCGATGACGGCCTCCAAGCTACCGCATTTCGCCGAGCTGGCGCCGGGCGTTACCGCAGCGATGGGCTTCAATGGCCGCGGTGTGGGCATGGCCGGCGCCACCGGCGAACAACTGGCCAAGCGCGCGCTCGGCACGCCTTTCGAGGAGCTGCCTTTGGCCAATGCTCCGATCAAATCGATCCCTTTCCACCGCTGGCGCGCGCCCTTTCTCTCGGCCCTGGTCGGCTGGTATCGCCTGCTGGACAAGCGCGACGACCGCCGCGCCTAGCGACCTCAACCCGAGCTACGCTGCGGCATGGATGCTTGCGGCGCAGTGGATTTCGACGCATGTATCAGCAAGACGCGTCTTCCCTTGAAAGCAACTGACCCATGTTCACCACCGCCCGGCCCTATCGCTTCCACGTCGAACTGACCGACAAGTGCAATGCCGCTTGCCCCATGTGTCAGCGCGTGCGGCACCTGGACCACTGCAAGACGAACTACGACAAGGTGCAGAAGATCGAGCTCAGCCTCGCCGATTTCGAAGAGCATTTCGACGATGCCTTCTGCCAACTGGTGGACGAGGTGGAATTCGGCGGCGGGCTCGGCGATGCGCCGGCCGCCAGCGAGTGCTTGGAGGTTTGCGATCACCTGACCAAGCGCGGTGTGCGCGTGCTGGTCTCCACCAACGGCTCCCTACGCTCGACCGACTGGTGGCGCGAGTTGGGTCACGTCATGCGGCGCAACGACTCCTTCGTCGAGCTGCACGTCGATGGCCTGGCGGACACCAACCCGCTCTATCGGGTGAACACCTACTTCGACAAGATCATGGAGAATGCCGAGGCCTATATGGCGACCGGTGCGGTTGCCGAGTGGCACTACATCCTCTTCAAACACAACGAGCACCAAGCCGAAGAGGCGCGCGACCTCAGCCGCGCCATGGGCTTCCGCAAGTTCGTGCTGATCGACACCATCCGCTTCGGCAAGAAGAAGAATTTCGAGTACCAGATGCCCAGCGGCAAAACCCACTATCTGGAGCCGCCGAGCTACACCAGCGCCCAGTTCGCCGCCGCCCACGCCGCAACCCTGCCGCCGCCTGCCAATCAGCAAGACGGCATCCCCGATCCCGACGGCATGCGAGCCAAGGCAGAGGCCGGTGTGAACGGCATCCACTGCAAATCGCAGATCAAGAACAGCGCCTACATCAACACCGAAGGCTATGTCGCGCCCTGCTGTTGGCTATCCGGCTCCAACGAAGAGATCGTGATGATCGAGCGCGCCGGCTATGACCGCGAGGCCTTCAACATCCGCAATCGCTCGCTGGCAGAAATCATGAAGGACGAGCCCTTCGCCAGCCTCTACGAGCAGGACTGGATCGGCGGCGCCAATGCGGTCTGTACGCGCAAATGCGGCGCCATGATCCGGAACACCCGGCAGGCCGTCTGAGAGTCGGTGGCGCCGATTCCTGTTGATCGGGCAGCGCTTTCGAGCTTCGCCACTTAGCACAAGCAACAAGATTGCAGCCGGCCGACACTGCGCACACTGAGTTGGCCCTCAAGCCGGGCCCAAAAAAGAGCGTGAGCCGGCGTAAGGAAAGTGGCTTTTCAGCTCCTTTCAGCACGTCTACAGTGCTTCCCCATCACTGCGCCTCAACCACTCCAAGAATGGCTCATCGCACCAGGAGACCTATCAAATGGCCACCATTACGGGAACAAACGGTCCCGACACCTTGTTTGGAACCGACAATGATGACACGATCCTGGGTCTGGGGGGCAAAGACTCCCTCTTCGGAACCCTGGGTGACGATCTGATATTCGGCGGGGACGGTGACGAAGCCCTTGTCATCGGTGGCGACGGCGCGGACCGCATCTACGGTGGCTCAGGAAACGATTCGTTCCTTTACGGCACAGATGGCAATGACCGAGTGTTCGGCGGTTCCGGAAATGACTTTGTTCTAAGCGGCAACACCGGCGATGACAAGGTGTATGGCGGTGGCGGCGATGACACGCGGCTTTTCGGCATTCTTGGCGATGATGTTATCTATGGCGGAGGTGGCGATGATTACTACATCTTCGGTACCCAAGGCAACGATACGATCTTCGCCGGCAAGGGTGACGATGACTACTTTGGCGGCGGCAGCGGTTCCGGTGACGACTCGATTTTCGGCGGCGAAGGGAATGACAGTCGTGTCTACGGCGGCACCGGGGACGACATTCTTGATCTGGGGGTCGGCAACGACACCCTTGCCAATGGCGCATCGGGACGTGATCGGATTTACGGTGGTGACGGCGCAGACACTCTTCTCGAGGGTGTTTCCGGCAACGATAGTATTTATGGTGGCAATGGCAACGACAGGGTCCTAAGAGGCGGTGACGACGACGATTGGATTTTCGGTGGTGACGGAGATGACGTCACTCTTAGCGGCGATTCTGGTGACGATCAGATCTTTGGCGGGTCAGGCAATGACCGAGGCTACGGAGGCATCGGAAACGATCAGATCCGCGGGCAAGATGGTGACGATGAATTTTTTGGTTATGTTGGGCTGGATACCCTATTCGGCGGCACTGGAAACGATCGCTTGCTCGGCGATGATGACAATGACCAGTTGGTCGGCGGTACGGGCAGCGATGTTCTCTTTGGCGGGCAGAACCGGGATCGGCTGAACGGCGCCTCGGGCGTAGATACGGCCTATGGCGGCGCCAACAACGATACCTTCATTGTCGACGTGAAAGGCGATTTGGTTTTTGACGGTGCCGGACAAGGCGATGATGTGCTGCGCTCCAACGCCGACGACTACACTCTTGGAAATGCATTCGATGTGGGACCTGTTGTCCGTATCGAACGAGTAAACATCAATACGGCCGCCGGCGATGCTAAAATGGTGGGCAATGAAAACAGTGATATCCTGATCGGCAATTCCTTCCATAATGTTCTTTTGGGAAAGAGTGGGGACGACCGTCTCAACAGCCGTGGTGGGACCAACACCATGACCGGCGGCAGTGGTGACGACACCTTCATCATCACGACCAGCACCGATGTGGTGCGCGATGGTTCGGGTCAGGGAAGCGACCTGGTGCGGGCCGAGACCGACTTCACCCTGCCCAACGGCAGCGATTTCGCCTTCATCGAGAGCCTGAGGATGCAGGGCGGCTTCGGCAACATCGACGGCGTCGGCAATGACCTGGATAACTCCATCCAAGGCAACAGTGGCGACAATCGCCTGGCCGGGGCCGGCGGAGTGGACACGATAGAGGGGCGCGATGGCGACGATTCCCTGGTCGGCGGCGGCTCTACGGACTCTCTCTATGGCGGCAGTGGCGCCGATAGTCTGAACCTGGGCTCGCAGGACACGGCCTTTGGCGGATCGGGTGCCGACAGCTTCTCGATCTCCGGCACGATGAATGGCATCTTCATCGGTGATTTCGACGGGTTCAGCCTGAACGGCGGCAATGGCGAGGACAAGCTGGTCTTCGCCACCGGCCTGGAGACGGGTGCGTTCTCCTATATCGATGGGGCGGCCTTCTCTGGTGCCGGCAACAGCCAGGCGCGCTTTGCCGGCGCCGAGACCCTGGAAGTCGACCTGGACGGCAACGGCAATACCGACGTCAGGCTGCAGCTCACCGGGCTTAGCGCCGCCAACCGGCTGACTCAGACAGATTTCGTCTGGTTATAGAAACGTAACGAACGTCGCTAGGCGGCAGACCACCAGTCGAAGATTTCGACCTCGTCCAGCGCTAGCGCGCCGCGACCGCGGAGGCGCAGGCGGACTAAGCGGGCTTGGCTGTCTTGGCGCACTATCTGTAAGGGAGCGCCGTCGAGGCCGCCGAAGGGCCCCTCGGCGCGCCCGATTTCCTGCCAGTCCCGCCCGTCGTCGGAGATCTCGATCACCAGGTTGCGCAGGCGGTCGTTTCTGACGTTGAAGGCGCTGGAACAGCGGACCTCGTCGAAGCGCCTCACGCGGCCGAAGTCGACCTGCCACCAGGGGTTCTTCTCGACTGCGGTGTGGAAGGCGAAGTCGCCGGTCTTTCTGCCGTTCGCCGCGTTCTGCGCTTCGTCTGGATCTAGGGACAACTGAGAGAGCGAACTCTGGCTGCACTGCCCGCTGGGCGCGATGTTGATGCTCTGCGGGATACCCAAGTTGAAGCGACTTTGTAGAGGCGGCACCTCCCCCTCCTCCAGCGGCCACCATCGCCGAAGGAAGAGAGCATTGCCCCAGCCCAAGCGATTGCAGTCGAGGTGGTTCAGATAGAATCCGGCTGGGCGCAAATAGCTGTCGTAAAGACCATGCAGGGTGGCACCGCCCTCGTAGAGCGGGTCGAGTGACACCTCGATGATCAAACCCCAGCAGTCCGGCGAGGCCAGAAAACCACGCGCACCCGCCAGCACGCGATCCTCGGCACCCTGAACGTCGAGAACGGCAAAGTCGACCGGCTGCGGTGCAATCCTGTGCTCGATCAGATCATCGAGACTGACCGTGGTGCAGGCGATCGCCTCGGCATAGCTTATCTGATTGTAGGCGATGGCATGTCGCCCCAAAGGCAGCAGCGAGGACGAGGTTTCGTTGCTGGCAAGGTTTAGGGTCACCTGTTTACCGGTTTCGGCATCAAGGCAGGCGTGCAAAGGGACCTGATCTTGATAGGCAGAACAGACCGCAAGCAAGCGTTGATAGGGATGCGGATTGGCTTCGATATGGAAGGCAGCGATTCCGCGCTCGGCATAGAGCGCCACCTCCTGTCCCTCGTGCGCCCCGATGTGCAGGAGGCGACGTGGGACCAGCCTAAAATCGAGCGTGTCCTTCAGCCGGTCGAGCAATAAGGCGGTGTCACTGCGCATGCTTGAGCACGCTCCCTTCCCCTCAGCCAATGGACATACTGCCAGGCCCTGGCCCCATTCGTCGAAGATAACCATGAGCCCCTTCCCTTGGGAAGGCATGGCAAGAGCAGCCTCATTCAGATTCCCCGGCGGCAATGACATAGCTCTGTGACGAGGCAGGTGTAGGATTGCGCGCGCCTCTCTCCTGTTCTACCTGGAGACGACGCCGATGCTGCAGCGAACCAGGGAGACACGCATGACCGAGAAGACAACAAAGCCCGCGGGCGCACTGCAGTTGGCAGCCGAACTGCACAGCGGCCAACGCGATCCGGTCTCCCTGGTCGAGGCCAGTCTGACCGCGATTGAGGCGCACGAGGATCCGACGATCTTCACCTCGGTGACGGAAGAGCGGGCGCGCAAGGAGGCCGAGGCTTCGGCTGCGCGCCTGTCGGCCGGGCACCCAGCCAGCCTTCTTGATGGCGTGCCGCTGGCCTGGAAGGACCTCTTCGACATGGTCGGAGAGGTAACCACTGCCGGCTCCAAGATCCTGCTGGAAGCGCCACCCGCCAAGGCAGATGCCACCGTCGTCCAGCGCCTGCGAGACGCTGGTATGGTCTCCTTGGGCCGGGTCAACATGACCGAGTTCGCCTATTCCGGCCTGGGTCTCAATCCGCATTACGGCACGCCGCGCAATCCCCTTGCCAAGGACGTGGTGCGGATACCCGGCGGCTCCTCCTCCGGTTCCGGTGCCGTGGTCGCAGCCGGATTGGCACCGATCTCCATCGGCAGCGACACCGGCGGCTCGGTCCGCATTCCAGCTGCTTTCAACGGGCTGATCGGATACAAGTCCAGCCACGGCCGCTACCCCATGGAGGGGGTCTTCCCGCTCTCCACCAGTCTCGACACTCTGGGCGTGCTTTGCCACTCGGTCTTAGACGCCGCCCTGGTCGATGCTGCGATGTGCGGAGACCTGGCACCTCGATTCCCACGCCGCGCGGCAGAGGGGTTGCACCTGATCGTGCCAACGAACATCGTCTTCGATCGCGCCGAACCCGACGTGGTCGAGGCCTTTGAGACCACCCTTGCGCGCCTGGCCGAGGTCGGCGTGACCAGCGAGCGTCGCACGCTGCCGCAGTTCGACGCCTTTTTCGCCTTGAACGCCGCTCATGGTACTCTGATCGCCGCAGAAGCTTACGCGCTCCACGCCGAGCGTCTGGCGGGGCCGGAGATCGCACACTTCGACCAGCGCATCGTGCAGCGCCTATTGCTGGGCAAGGCCATGTCGGCCGCCGATCTGGTTCATGTTCGCGATACGCGCGCCAGGCTTATTGCCGAGATGGCGGCCGAACTGGGCCCGAATTGCATGCTGGCCTATCCAACAGTGGCCCATGTCGCCCCGCCGCTCGACCCTCTACTGGCCGACGATGACCTCTACGTCGAGACCAACCTTCTGACCCTGCGCAACACCATGATCGGCAATTTCTTGAACTTCTGCGGTGTGACTCTTCCTTGCGGCCGGGATCGCAACGGCATGCCGATAGGCTTTCTTCTCTCCGCGGCGCACGGGCATGACGAAGCCGTATTGGCCGCTGCGCTGGCGGTCGAAGAAACCGTTAGGCTGGCAATGACCGACGCCTAGTCCTCCACACCAGGCAGACGATAACCTTCGAGTTGCTGCCGGAGGGTGCGCTTGGAGATCTTGCCGGTTGCCGTCAGAGGCAGGCCGTCCAGGAAGACCACATCGTCGGGGACCTGCCATTTGGCAACACGCTCAGCGACGAACTCCAGGATCTCCTCCTTGCTCGGATCGCTGTCCACGGCCTTGACCACGCAGAGCAGCGGGCGCTCGTCCCACTTGGGATGGGGCACGGCTATCACCGCACAGTTGCCGACGGCCGGATGGGCCATGGCAATGTTCTCCAAGTCGATGGAACTGATCCACTCGCCGCCCGACTTCACCAGATCCTTGGTGCGGTCGACCAGTTGCAGGAAGCCGTCCGGTGTGATCTTGGCAACATCACCGGTGGCGAACCAGCCGTCTGCATCTATCGCCGCCTCGGTCGCCTCGTCATTCTCGAAATAGCCCTTGGCAATGAAGGGGCCGCGCACCAGCAACTCGCCGCTGGCCTGACCGTCATGCGGCAGGCGTTTTCCTTCACCGTCGACGATTTTCATATCGACCATGAAGACTCTGCGTCCTTGCGAAGCTTTGTAGCGAACGCGCTGTTCCAGGCTCTCGGCTTTCATGTCAGGCGAGAGCATGGAGGTGGTGCCAACCGGGCTCATCTCCGTCATGCCCCAGCCGTGAATGACCTGGACGTTGTAGTCCCGCTCGAAGGTCTCGATCATCGACAGCGGTGCAGCCGCCCCGCCGATCAGCACCATGTCCAACCCTTCGGGCAGGCGGCCGCGCTTTTTTATCTCTTCCAAAAGGCCCAGCCAGACCGTCGGCACCCCCCAGGCAGAGTTTGCGTGCTCGCTTTCGATTAAGTCAAAGAGTGACGCACCGTCCAGCTTCGGGCCAGGAAAGATCAAGCCGGTCCCGGCCAGAGGTGCTGAATGCGCCAGCCCCCAGGCATTGGCGTGGAACAGCGGCACGACAGGCAGGATCGACTTGCCGGCCCGGTGCGAACGTATGCCGGTGACGATGCAGGACATGGCATGCAGGACCATCGAGCGATGGGAATAGAGCGCGCCCTTGGGCGCACCGGTCGTGCCAGAGGTGTAGCAGAGGCCGGCTGCAGCGCGCTCATCCAACTCGAGCCAGGCAAAGTCCTCCGCTTGGCCGGCAAGCAGGCTTTCGTAGCAAAGCAGATCCGGCAGCGTATCGTCCTGGGGCATGTGCGCTGCGTCCGTCATTGCGACATAACGCAGATCGTCGTGCCAAAGGCCCTGCATCTTTTGGACAATGGGGGCGAAGGTCGTATCGAAGAAAAGCAGCCGATCCTGCGCGTGGTTGACCACGTACTCCAGTTGATCAGCAAAGAGCCGCGGGTTGATCGTGTGGCAGACCGCACCGATGCCCGCCGTGGCGTAGTAGAGTTCGAAATGGCGATAGCCGTTCCAGGCGATTGTCGCCACCCTGTCGCCGGGACCGATGCCCAAGGCACGCAGGCCATGGGCCAGCTGTGCAATCCGGCGGCGCGCTGCGGCATAGCCATAGCGATGCATGCCACCTTCGACTGTCGCGGAAATCACCTCGACATCGGGATAGAGGTCGGCCGCGTAGTCGATAATCGAAGGAATCGACAAAGGCCGATCCATCATCATGCCTTGCAGCATACTTGCATTCTCCCTGCCCTGCCCCCGCCTGATCGGGGAGGTCTTCTTGGTCCGTGAACACAGACTAACCGCAGCGGGGCGGCTGGCCAATGCGTTCGCTCTGCGAAAATGGGTTCTGCAATCGCTGGACAAGCGGTCCCTAAGCTTGCGATAGAAAGAAGTCAGCTAGAGCGCCCAAGAGGAAGAAGAGAAGCCAGCGTCATGTCCGAGACAGCAACGAACGCAGCTCCAACGCCCAAGGTCGTCAGCCGACCGGAGATGCGCGACCTGGTCGGCAAGGTGATCGGCATATCACCGTGGATAAGCATCGATCAGGCCCGCATAGATGCCTTTGCCGATGTCACCGAGGACCGTCAGTTCCTGCACGTCGACCCCGAGCGCGCTGCGCGCGAAGCCCCCTTCGGCGGAACCATAGCGCATGGTTTCCTCACGCTCTCTTTGTTGGTGCGCATGGCAAACCTCTGCGCACCACTTCTTGAGGGCGATCCCCCGGTCATCAATTTCGGGTTAGACAAGATTCGTTGGCTGGTGCCGGTGAAGTCAGGTCAGCGCATACGCGCGCGCTTCACGCTTGCGGAGATGAACGAGAAGACGCCGGGCCGCATTCTGTTCCGCCACTCCGTCGCTATGGAGATCGAGGGCGAAGACCGTTTGGCCCTCGTCGCCCACTGGCTGACCGCGGCCTTGATCGAAGACGAGGCCTCCGCGTGAGCGAGCGCGAACAGGTCACGTTGGAAGAACTGAAGAGCCGTCTCGGCCAGGAGCTTGGGGTTTCCGCCTGGATCGAGATCGATCAAGGACGTATCGATGCCTTCGCCGATGTCGGTATCGATCATCAGTTCATCCATGTGGATCCGGCGCGGGCTGAGGCGGAGACGCCTTTCGGCGGTACGATTGCGCATGGCTTCCTGACCTTGGCCCTGCTGGTGCCGATGGGCGAGACCGCCTTGCCCGAACTAACCGGGCGCGCCATGGGCATCAACTACGGCTTTGAAAAACTGCGCTTTCTGGCCCCAGTCAGAGCCGGGCAACGGGTCAGAGGCCGCTTCAGCCTGGCGGCAGTGAGCGAGCGGCAGCCGGGTCAGGTGCTCATCCGCTATGACGTCACAGTAGAGATCGAGGGCGAAGCGAAGCCGGCGCTGGCCGCCGAGTGGCTGGCGCTCTCGATCATGAAGGAGAAGCAGTCGTGAGAGAAGCCGTCATTGTTTCAACCGCCCGCACTCCAATCGGCAAGGCATATCGCGGCGCCTTCAACGATACGCAAGCCCAAGAGCTAGGCGGCCACGCGATCAAGCACGCCGTAGCCCGCGCCGGCGTCGAACCGGCCGAGGTAGACGACGTGATCCTCGGCGCTGCCCTGCAACAGGGCTCAACCAACATGAACATCGCTCGCCAGTCGGCGGTACGCGCCGGACTACCGACCTCTGTCGCCGGTATGAGTGTGGATCGCCAATGCGCATCCGGCCTGATGGCGATCGCGACAGCAGCCAAGCAGATCGTCGACGACGGCATGACAGTGACCGTCGGCGGCGGCCTGGAGTCCATCTCGCTGGTGCAGAACGAGCATCGCAACGTCTATCGCTTTAAGGATCCTTGGCTGGTCGAAAACTGCCCGGCCCTCTACATGTCGATGATCGAAACCGCCGAGATCGTCGCCGAGCGCTATGGCGTCAGCCGCGAGGCGCAGGACGACTTCGCCCTGCTTTCTCAACAGCGCGTTGCCGCTGCTCAGCAGTCCGGCAAGCTGGACGACGAGATTGTCCCGCTGGCCTCGGTCAAGAAGGTGCAGGATAGGGCCACGGGCGAGATCTCCGAGCAGGCCGTCACCTTAGAGCGCGATGAGGGCAATCGGCCAAGCACGACGCTGGAGGGGCTGGCCGGCCTGGCGCCGGTCTTCAAGGATGGGCAACGCATTCAGCAGGGCGCCTGCATCACCGCAGGCAATGCCTCGCAGCTGTCCGACGGCGCCTCGGCCTCGGTCCTGATGGAAGCCAAAGAGGCCGAACGAAGGGGCCTGCAGCCGCTCGGCATCTATCGCGGTATGGCCGTTGCCGGCTGCAGCCCAGACGAGATGGGCATCGGCCCGGTCTTTGCCGTACCGAAGCTGCTGGAACGCCATGGCCTCGCAGTTGACGACATCGGCCTTTGGGAGTTGAACGAGGCCTTCGCCGTGCAAGCGCTCTATTGCCGAGAGAAACTGGGCATCGACAAGGAGGTCTACAACGTCAACGGCGGCGCCATCTCGGTCGGACATCCCTATGGCATGTCAGGCGCTCGCCTGGTCGGAACCGCACTCATCGAGGGCAAGCGCCGAGGCGCCAAGTATGCCGTGGTCACCATGTGCGTCGGTGGCGGCATGGGTGCTGCCGGCCTGTTCGAAATCGCGTAACTGGCCAGTGCCGTTCCGGACATAGACCCATTTGCGGGGTTGAAAGCAAAGGGTAGTGAGAGGCTAGACTAGAAAGAGAGAAACTGCTGCGCCGATAGACCGAAAAAGGCGAAAGGCGCACATCCAACAACCAAGGGAGGACAAGGTATGTTGAAGCGAAGCTTGCTGGCGGCAGTTGCCGTCGGGACACTGATGGCTGCGGGTGCAGCCCAGGCTGATACCGTGAAGATCGGCTACATCGATCCGCTCTCCGGCGCCTTCGCCAATGTCGGAGACAGCGGCAAGCGCCACTTTGAGTTCTTCGCCGAAAAGATCAATGCGAACGGCGGCCTGAACGGCGACATGATCGAGATCGTCGCCTTCGACAACAAGATCAATCCAAAGGAAAGCCTGATCCAGTTGCAGAAGGCGATCGACGAGGGCATCAGCATCGTTGTCCAGGGCAATGGCTCCTCCATCGCCTCTGCAATCATCGATGCCGTCAACAAACACAATCGGCGCAATCCCGACGAGCCGGTGCTGTTTTTGAACTACGCCGCCGTCGACCCGGCCTTCACCAACGATCGCTGCAGCTTCTGGCACTTCCGCTTCGATGCCGATGCCGACATGAAGATGGAGGCCCTGACCGACTGGCTGGCAACACGAGAAGATCTGGGCAAGGTCTACATCATCGGCCAGGATTATTCCTTCGGTAAGGCCGTGCAGGCTGCTGCCAATCGCATGCTGGCGGCCAAGAGCCCAGAGAAGGAGATTGTTGGCGACGAGTTGCACCCGCTGGGCAAGGTCAAGGACTTCAGCCCCTACATCGCCAAGATCAAGGCTTCAGACGCCGACGTGGTGATCACCGGCAACTGGGGTACCGATATGACCCTGCTTGTGAAGGCTGCCTCCGATGCCGGCTTGGACGTGCCGATCCTGACCTACTACGGCGGCGGGTTGGGCACGCCGACGGCCATGGGCGACACCGCACTCGGCCGCGTTATGCAGATTACCGAGTGGCATGAGAACGTCGAAGATCTTGGGCTCGAGCCACTGATGGACGAGTTCGAAGCCGAGCACGAAATCGACTTCTACTATTATCGGGTCAGAAACCTGATGAACATGCTGCAGAAAGCGGCCGAGAAGGCTGGCTCTGTCGAGCCGGCAGCCCTAGCCCACGCGCTGGAGGGCATGGAGCACGAAACCGAGGTTGGCACGATCACCATGCGGGCCGACAATCATCAACTGATCCAGCCGCTCTACCTCTCGACCTTCTCAGACGACGTCGCGCGCGACGTGGAGAACACAGGCTACGGCTTTAAGACCGACTATCGGATCGAGGGACCGGCGACCTCGACCGAAACCAGCTGCGAGATGAAACGACCCAGCTAGTTCGGAGGGTGCAGGCGGGCGCGCACGCAATAGAACGCGCGCCTGCCTGACCGCCGTCAGCGATGGAAGTCATCGTCTTTTCCGCCCTGAACGGGCTGCTTTACGGGCTGCTGCTCTTCATGCTGTCGAGCGGTCTCACCCTCATCTTCTCGATGATGGGGGTACTGAACTTCGCGCACGCCAGCTTCTATATGATCGGCGCTTACGTCGCCTTCACGCTCTCCAGCGGCATCGGCTTCTGGCCGGCGCTCTTCCTGGCGCCGGTGATCGTTGGCCTGATCGGCGCGCTGGTCGAGCGCTATGGCCTGCGCAAGGTGCACAGCCATGGCCATGTCGCCGAGCTGCTGTTTACCTTCGGCCTGGCATACTTGATCGAAGAGGCGGTGAAGCTGATTTGGGGCAAGCTGCCGGTGCCCTACGGCGTGCCGGACTCGCTGGACTGGGCAATCTTCACCCTGTTCGACACCACCTACCCTGCCTTCCGTGTCTTTATGATGGTGGTGGCCAGCTTGATGTTCGTCGGCCTCTGGCTGCTCTTGAAGAAGACTCGCGCCGGCTTGATGATCCAGGCTGCCTTGACCCATCCGCAGATGGTCGGCCATCTGGGTCACAACGTGCCGCTGATCTTCATGCTGGTGTTCGGCATCGGCTGCGGGTTGGCAGGTCTGGCCGGCGTGATTGGCGGTGCATTGCTGGTCACCGAGCCGGCGATGGCCTTCACCTTGGGACCAATCGTCTTCGTCGTCGTGGTGGTCGGCGGTATGGGTTCGCTGACCGGCGCCTTCGTCGCCTCCTTGCTGATCGGGCTACTGCAGACCTTTGCCATTGCCGTCGACGCCTCGCTGGCCGATCTCGCGGCTCTGATCGGCTTCCAGGTCGATCCCAAGGGCGAGTTGACCGGCATCACCTTGGCGCAGATCGCACCAATGCTACCCTTCATCCTGCTGGTTCTGATCCTGATCTTCCGGCCGCGCGGTCTGATGGGGGCGCGGGAATCGTGACGAACACCAGCTCTCTCCGCGCGCTCCTGCCCTGGCTGGCAGCCCTGCTCTTGCTGGCGCTGCTGCCCTCGATTTTCCCTTCGCGCACTGCCTTCTCGGTGATGAACGCGATCGGCATTCAGCTGGTCTTCGCACTTTCCTACAACATGCTGCTGGGCCAAGGCGGCATGCTTTCCTTCGGACATGCCGTCTACTTTGGCCTGGGCGGCTACGGCGCCATGCACGTCATGGGCCTGATCGAGGCGGGCAGCCTTGATTTTCCGGTCTTCGGCCTACCGCTGGTCGGCTTTGCCGTCGGCCTGATCGCCGGAGCGGTGATCGGTTGGCCCTCCTGCCGCCGCTCCGGTGTCCCCTTTGCCATGATCTCGTTGGGTATCGGCGAGCTGGTTGCCGCTGCCGGCTTCATGTTCGTCTCCCTCTTCGGCGGCGAGGAGGGCATTTCCGGCGACCGCATGGTGGGGCCTGAGACCTTCGGACTCTCGCTCGGCCCCATCGGCGAGGTCTATTGGTTCATCGCGTTTTGGGCCTTCGTCGCCACCTTCGCCATGTGGGCCTTCACCAAGACGCCGCTGGGGCGTCTTTCCAACGCCGTGCGAGACAACGACCAGCGCGCCCAGTACATCGGCTTCGACCCGCAGCGCGTGCGCTATCTGGTCTTCATCATCTCTGGCGGTTTCGCCGGCCTTGCCGGCGGCATGTCGGCGGTAAACTACGAGATCCTGACGCCGGAGACCTTTTCAGCCCTGGTCTCGGGCGCGGTCCTGATCATGGCCTTCATCGGCGGAATCGGTACCTTCTACGGCCCGATCCTGGGCGCCACCCTGATCGTCATCATGCAGTCGCTGCTGTCCGACTACACAGAGGCCTGGCAGTTCTACATCGGTATCCTCTTCATGGTGATCGTCATGTTCGCACCGGGCGGGCTGGCGGGCCTGGTCGAGCGCGTCCGCCTCGCCATCAAGCGCCGCGAACTGCTCGAGGTCGCACCGGGCTGGGCCCTGGGCGTGGGCTCGGCCATGGCCATGACCCTGGGCATGATCATTCTCGTCGAATTGGTGTTCCGCTGGCGCGAGCGCTCCGACCCGATGGAGCTACTGGGCGTTGCCTTAAACCATGGCGAAGTCTTTCCTTGGCTGCTGGCCGTAGTCTTGCTGGCGCTGGGCACCTACGGCCTGCGCGGGGCACCGCAGCGTTGGGGCCGGTTGCTGCGCGGAGAGGCGCCATGACCGCAGCGCTGAGGCTCGCCGAGCTCACCAAGTCCTTCGGCCCGGCCCAGATTATCCGCGGTGTCGATCTGGAGGTCGCTGCTGGCGAACGCCACGCCGTCATCGGCCCGAACGGCGCGGGCAAGTCCACGCTCTTCAACCTGATCTCCGGTGCCTTCCCGCCCACCGGCGGTGAGATCCTACTGCGCGGGCGCAAGATCGCCGGCCTACCTGCCTATGCGATCAACCGCATGGGCCTCTCGCGCTCTTTTCAGGTCACCAACATCTTTCACAACATGTCGGTCTACGAGAACCTGCGTTG
Organism: Rhodospirillales bacterium; assembly: GCA_963669445.1. Classification (GTDB taxonomy): domain Bacteria; phylum Pseudomonadota; class Alphaproteobacteria; order Kiloniellales; family JACOMY01; genus JACOMY01. The sequence continues at coordinate 88,057 of OY770029.1, read as the reverse complement.
CGCCGTGCTCTGGTCGCTGGGATACCGCTACACCTTTTGGCGCTGGGCCTCGCGGCTGGCCGATGTCACTGAGCGTAGCGACGAACTGCTGGCCTTACTGCATCTGGAACACACCCGCGACACGCCGGCCGGCCTGCTGTCCTATGCCGATCAGCGCGCGCTTGAGATCGGCATCACCATCGCCGGCGGCGCCGACGTGGTCTTGCTGGACGAGCCCACGGCCGGTATGAGCCACGCCGAGACCGACCGCGCCGTCGAGCTGATCCGCCGCGTCACGGAAGGCCGCACCTTGCTGATCGTCGAACATGACATGGGTGTTGTGTTCGGCCTGGCCGACCGCATCTCGGTGCTGGTCTACGGCGAGATCGTCGCAAGCGGCACGCCGGAGGAAATCCGCGGCAATCCCAAGGTCCGCGAAGCCTACCTTGGCGAGGAGGCGGTCTAGCAATGCTGACCGTCCGCGATCTCCACGCCTACTACGGCAAGAGCCACATCCTGCAAGGCGTCGACATCAGGGTCGAGGGAGGCGAGGTCGTAAGCCTGCTTGGCCGCAACGGCGTCGGACGCTCGACCCTGGTCAAAGCGGTGATGGGAGAAGTTCCGCCCAAGGGCTCTATCCTCTTCAAAGAAAAGGAAATCGCCGGTCTACCGAGCCATAAGATCTCGCGCCTGGGTCTCGGCTACGTGCCGGAGAACCGCGACATCTTCCCCTATCTCACGGTACGCCAGAACCTGGTCCTGGGGATCAAGGACATGCGCCGACCCGGCCGCTGGACGATCGAGCAGATGCTGGACCTCTTCCCCAACCTGCGCGAGCGCGTCGACAGTCCAGCCGGCGTACTCTCCGGCGGCGAGAAGCAGATGCTGACGATCTGCCGAACCCTGATGGGCGACCCGGAGCTCATCATGATCGACGAGCCCACGGAAGGCCTTGCCCCGCTCATCGTCCGCCAGGTCGGAGACCTGATTGCAGAGATCGCCCGCAGCGGTATCTCGATCCTACTGGTCGAGCAGAAGCTCTCCATTGCGCTCGACATCTCTCAGCGCGTCTACGTCATGGGACACGGCCGTATCGTTTTCGAGGGCAGCCCGCAGGACCTGCGCAACACACCTGCGGTTCGGGAGGAGTGGTTGGAGGTCTAGAGGAGGCGGCCCCTAGAGCAGACGAACACAAACGATTAGGTCGTGCTCACTGCAAGCAAATCCTGTTCACGCGCTCTAATCCGTCTCGGCTATCTCGGCCAGTGCCACACGATCCGATAGCGCCACCATGTTGCCCGCTTGCAGCTGAATCAAACCCTCGGTCTTCAGCTTGGTGAAGGTCCGGCTGACCGTCTCAGTCGTCAGACCCAGATAGTCGGCGATGTCGGTCCGGCTCATCGGTACATGGACCGGGTCTTCGGAGCGGCCGGCCTGTTTGGCCCGGCGCGAGAGCACCAGAAGGAAAGAGGCAATACGCTCCTTCGCCGTCTTGCGACCGAGCAGCAGCATCTGCTCCTGCGCCTCGGCCAACTCGTGGCCGGCAATCACCAGAAGACGGCGTTCCATCTGTGGGAAGCGCTGCAAGAGCTCGTCCAGCTGTCCGCGGCGAAAACGGCAGACCTTGGTTTCTGTTACCGTCTCGGCCGAATAGGCATAGGCCGAATCGGAAGCCAGGCCCAGGAAGTCACCGGCGAAGAGGAAACCCGTCACCTGCCGGCGCCCATCGGCCAGCAGCTTATAGATCTTGATGGTTCCCCTGGTGACGTTGAAGAGGTGATTGGAGGGCTCTCCCTCGTCAAAAATATTCTGCCCGGCCTCGAAGGTATGGCGGGTTGCAATCGCATCGACGGCCGCCAGGGCCTGGTTGTCCAAGGGGGCACAGACGGTCAGCGAACGCACACCGCAAGCCGCACAGGCCTGCGGGATCGCCACCGGATCCAGCAATCCGTCCCCTTCTCTTCGTCCCTCACTCGTGGGCATGGTCATCTGCGCCTTCTTCGAACGCCGCTGATACAAACTTAAGCCGTCTTTGACCCAGATCAAAGCGCGTGATGGCGCAGGCTCTCTAGCCTTCAGGATCGCGCTGTCGGAAAAGCGAAGGAAACGATGGGCCTGCCACCACCAACCGTACCTGGCCTTCTCGTGCGATCCCTTGAGGAAAGCCGCTTTGCCTTGGCCCATCCGCTGGCCAAGACAGCCATACCGAACCTGACTCTGCCGGAGTGGCAGCGCTTCCTCGGCGACCATCTGCAGCAGGATGCCAGCGGTATCGTAACCGTAGAGAACAGTCGCGAGATCATGTTGGCCTGTGCGGCCTACTGCGTGCGACCGGACCTGCAGCACGGCCACAGCCTGGTCGTCGATCCCCTAATCGTCATGGATCTCGTCGGCTCCAAGATGGTGGCAAAGCTGCTGGACGAACATCTGCTGTGGTTGGCCCGAGGCCTGAACTGCGCCGGCCTGCATCTGCAGCTGCCGGTCACGCGGGGTAAGGCAGCAGACGAACGCGGTCTCTCCGCCTTCCGTTGCTGCGGCATGGCGAGCGATGCGCTCCGCCTCTCAAAGACCGTCGTCAGCCTGGGCCCCGCGGCCTAGAGCATCGGACACCTAACGCCCTCCCGTAACGGTCTCGAGTTGCTCGGCCATCCAGGCAGAGAAGAGCTGACCGTCGCGGCGACCTTCGGTGCGGTCGATCAGATAGTAGGTGTCGCGCGCCAACGGAGCGATTCCGGCGATCGTCAGAAGACTGCCATCCTCGAGGTAGCGGTCGATAAGCGGGGAACCGGCCAAGGCGACACCCTGTCCCTCGATCGCGGCCTGCAGCATAGTGATGTAGGTGTTCATCACCACCCCGGCGCTCTCCTGTGGTGCTGCCAAGCCCATGCGGTCGAACCAATGGGGCCAGCGGGCTTGCGGGCGGTAGCTGCCCGAAAGATGCAGCAGCTGCTCGCTCAAGAGGTCCTCGGCCGTCGCCAAGGCACTGCGCTTGCGATAGCGCGGGCTAAAGACCGGATAGAGGAACTCCTGACAGAGCCGCATTGAGCTGGCCTCCGGCACATCGACATCGCTATAGCGAATGGCGATGTCCACCCGCTCTGCCTCTAAATCGAGATAGCGATCCGAGACAATCAGATTGAGCTCTACGTCAGGATGCTTGGCACTGAAGTTCCCTAGCCGCGGCATCAGCCAATAGGTCGAAAAGGCGGTCGTCGTGGTGACCGAAAGCCGCTGATCGCTGGAGTCTCTTTGGATGTGATCCAAGGTATTGGCGATAGCGGTCAGGGCCGGCCCGACAGAGGATTTCAGCAGGGCTCCTGCCTGGGTCAAGGTTACCCTACGGTGCCCGCGATGAAACAGCTTCGCCCCCAGCAAGACCTCCAAATCGGCGATCTGTCGGCTGACGGATACCCGCGTGATTCCCAGCTCCTCAGCGGCTCTGGAGAAGTTTTCTGACCGCGACGCCGCCTCAAAAATCACCAGAGCCGGCAGGTTTGCCAGGCGTCGTCGTAAACTTGCCATAACACAAAGGTTAACAGACTGTGCCTCAATTGGGAACTTCACAGGCCGGAGAAGATCCCTACCATTCACCAGACCACAGCAAAGCCAGGCAAACCGCTGGCACAGAGCAGGAGGGAGACATCAGATGGGTTCCAGAGCACTAATGCTGGCTGCAGCGACCGCCAGCCTCACCTTGGCAAGCCTGTCGCTGCAAGCAGCAGAGCTTCCCGGCAAAGGCGTGGCGGTCTCGCCGATCAAGGGTTCGCCGGCCAACGCTTGGTTTCAGCACATGGTGGTACAGATCGCCTTGGAGAAGCTGGGCTACGAAGTCGAGGAAACCCTGGAGGCCGACTTCCCAGCGTTGCATTTGGCGGTGGCTTCGGGCGATGCAGACTATACGGTCAACCACTGGCGGCCGCTGCACAACGGCTTCTTCGACAAGTCCGGCGGCGAGGATGTCATGAGCCGGGTCAAGCCCGTGATCACCGGCGCCGGCCAGGGCTATTTTGTCGACAAGAAGACAGCAGAGGCCCAGGCCATCACATCGATCGATCAGTTGAAAGACCCGACGGTCGCCGCTCTCTTCGACGGTGATGGCGACGGCAAGGCCAACCTTTCGGGCTGCAATCCCGGATGGGGTTGCGAGCTGGTGATCGAGCATCACCTGGACAGCTACGACTTGCGCGACACAGTCGAGCACGACCAGGGCAGCTATTTTGCGATCATGGCAGACACCATCACCCGCTACAACGAGGGCGCCCCCATCCTCTATTACACCTGGACTCCGAATTGGATCAGCGATGTGCTGGTGCCGGGCCAAGACGTCGTGGCCATCGACGTGCCCTTCTCAGCCCTGCCGAACGATCCCGACGCCGATACCGGCCTACCCGACGGCCGCAACCCCGGATTTGCGGTGAACGACGTCTATATCGTCGCCAACAAGGATTTTCTCGACGACAATCCTGCCGCCGCAAAGCTCTTCACCCTGATCGAGATTCCAATCTCGGCGGTCAATGCGGCCCAAGTGAAGCTGCGCGACGGCGAAGACACGGTCGAGGACTTCCGGCGCCATGCCGAGGACTGGGTTGCCGCCAATCAAGCGACGGTCGACGGCTGGGTCGCAGAAGCCGCCAAGGCCGGCGAATAGGAGCGAGCGCGCAGCAGCGAGGAGGCTTGAATGTCCGATCCGCAGATCGAATGCCGCGATCTTTGGAAGATCTACGGCCAGCAATCCAGTGCGGCGATGCAGGCCGTCCTCAAAGAGCAACTGAGCAAGGAGGATGTACGCGAGCGCTTCGGCTGCGTGCTTGGCGTGCGGGATGTCAGCTTCTCGGTGAAGCAGGGCGAAATCTTCTGCATCATGGGCCTCTCCGGCTCCGGCAAGTCGACCCTGGTGCGCCATGTGAACCGTCTGATCGAGCCGACCTCCGGACAGATCCACGTGGCCGGCGCGCGCGTCGACACCATGGCCGAGCCGGAGCTGCGCCGCCTGCGCGCCACCACCATCGGCATGGTCTTCCAGCACATGGCGCTCTGGCCGCATCGCACACTTGGGGAGAATGTCGGCTTCGGGCTGGAGGTGAGAGACGTCTCACCTGCCCAGCGCCGAGAGGCTGCCGCCAAAGCCTTGGATGCAATGGAACTGGGCGGTTGGATCGACAACTACCCTGACCAGCTCTCCGGCGGCATGCAGCAGCGCGTCGGCCTCGCGCGAGCCCTGGCGGCCGATCCGGACATCCTGCTGATGGACGAGCCCTTCTCAGCCCTGGATCCGTTGATCCGCCGGCAACTGCAGGACCGCTTTCTCCGCCTCTCGGCGGAGATGAAGAAGACCACGCTTTTCATCACCCACGACCTCGACGAGGCAATCCGCATGGGCGACCACATCGCCATCATGAACGACGGAGAGATCGTGCAGATCGGCACGCCGGAAGACATCGTGACCAATCCAAAGGACGACTATGTCGCCGCCTTCGTGAAAGGCATCTCGCGCATTGGTCTCCTGCGCGCAGAGAGCATCATGGCACCGCTGGAGGGCAGGGCGCCAACTGCCAAAACGGTATCCCTGAACGCTCAGTTGGGCGAGGTCATCGACGGCTTCATGCAGGAACAATCGCCGCTCACCGTGCTGGACGGCGACGGCAAGCCCGCCGGCAGAATCACCATCAGCGCCGCATTGACGGCTCTGCGTGGCTAGAGGGATTCAAGCATGTCCTCTCTCAATCTCTTCGACAAAGAACTGGTTCCCTTGGGTGTCTGGGTAGAGCAACTGCTGCAATGGGTCGTCAGCAATTTCCGCTTCATCTTTCAGGCCATCAAGGCGCCCTTCGATGTGGTCTTGACTGGCCTGGAGCAGGTGCTGACCGGCACCCCGGACCTGATCATGCTGGCAATCATCGTGCTGATCGCCTGGCAGGCCGGTGGACGCCGGCTGGGTATCATCTCCGCGGCCTGCATGGTCTCGATCGGGCTGATCGGCGCTTGGGAAGCCAGCATGACGACGCTCTCCATCGTCTTGACCTGCGTCGTCTTCTGCGCGGCCATCGGCATTCCCCTGGGCGTGGTTGCGGCCAAGAACGACCGCTTCTGGCAGGTGCTGCAGCCGCTGCTGGACCTGATGCAGACGATCCCCTCCTTCGTCTATCTGGTGCCCATCGTGATGCTGTTTTCGATCGGCAATGTCTCCGGCGTGATCGTCACTTTCATCTATGCCCTGCCGCCAGTCGTCCGCCTGACCAACCTGGGCATCCGCCAGGTGCGTGGTGACATGGTGGAAGCCGCCCGCGCCTTCGGCGCCAGCCGCCGCCAGGTGCTCTACAAGGTCGAGCTGCCGCTGGCGATGCCGACCATCATGGCCGGCGTCAATCAGACCATTATGATGGCGCTCTCCATGGTCGTGGTCTCCTCGATGATCTCGGTGACCGGGTTGGGCCAGATGGTGCTGCGCGGCATCGGCCGGCTGGACATGGGCTTGGCGACGGTCGGCGGCCTGGGGATCGTCCTGCTGGCGATCGTGATCGACCGCACCTCGCAGAGCCTCGGCGTCTCCTCGCGCGAGCGCGGCCACAAGAAGTGGTACGAGACCGGACCGATCGGCCTGATCTACACCCGTCGCAGTAAGGGTCAGAGTTCGTGAAGCGTCCCAACATCCTTCTGCTACAGGTCGATCAACTCTCGGCCGCCTCCCTGCCGACCTACGGCGACCCGGTCGCGGTGACGCCCCGCCTGGATCGCCTGGCCGAAGCGGGCGTGGTCTTCGAGCGCGCCTATTGTAACTTCCCACTCTGCGCCCCCTCGCGTTTCTCGATGGCAAGCGGCCGTCTGGCTTCGGCGATCGGCGCCTACGACAATGCCGCCGAATTCCCGGCCTCGATCCCCAGTTACGCCCATCACCTGCGCCTGCGCGGCTACCGCACCACCTTGTCCGGAAAGATGCACTTCGTCGGCCCGGACCAGCTACACGGCTTCGATGAGCGCCTGACCGAAGAGATCTATCCGGCTGACTTCTCTTGGGTCCCGAACTGGGGTAACGAGGGCAAGCGCGATACCAACGATGCGCGCGGCGTGCGAACCGCCGGCGTGTGCGCCCGCAGCGTACAAATCGACTACGACGAGGAGGTTGCGCACAAGGCGATCCAGCATCTCTTCGAGATGGCGCGTTGCGGCGAGACCAGCCCCTTCTTCCTGCAGGTCTCGCTTTCGCACCCGCACGAGCCCTTTCTCTGTCAGCAGCCCTTTTGGGATCTCTATGAAGGCAAGGCGATCCCGCAGCCCCGCCTGAGCGGGCTCAGCGAGAACGAGATGGACGCCCACTCGCTTCGCCTGCTCGGCGATTTCGACATGCTGGGCCAGCGCTTCAGTCAGGCCGAAGTGATGCGCGCACGGCGCGCCTACTACGGCTCCATCTCCTATGTCGACAGCCTCATCGGCCGAATTCTGGACGCCTTGGAGGCGAGTGGCCAGACCGAGCGGACCGCCATCCTCTTCACCTCCGACCATGGTGAAATGCTGGGCGAGCGGGGGCTCTGGTTCAAGAAGCACTTCTTCGAGCGCGCGCTCAAGGTGCCGCTGATCCTCCATGCCCCTTGGCTCGAAGCTGAACGGCGCGCGGAACTGGTGTCGCTGGTCGATCTCTTGCCGACCTTGAATGGTCTGGCCGATGGCGAGCCCTGGTCGGATTCGGAAGAGGATCTGGATGGCCAAGACCTCACAGCACTGCTGGGCCGGCACGAAGTGGCCGAAGAGCCAGCTGTCTATGCCGAGTACCTGGCAGAGGCCACACCCGGTCCGATCTTCATGATCCGACGCGATGCCTACAAGTTCATCTCCAGCGACGCCGACCCCGATCTGCTCTACGATCTGGAGCGCGACCCCGACGAGCGGGTCAACCTAGCGAATGACCCCGGTCATGCAGAGCTGGTTGCCGGCTTTCGCACCGAAGTCGCGGCACGCTGGAACCCCGCGGCTCTGTCGCAGCAGATCCGTGCCAGCCAGCAGCGGCGCCGTCTGATCAAGGCAGCGATGAAACAGGGCGAGGCGCCCGTCTGGGACCTGCCACCGCCGCGGCCAAGCAGCCTCTGGTACCGCGGTCAGGGCAGCTACAACGACTGGGCCTTCGACTATCTACCGGCTGTGGAGAAGAGTTAGCCACGTCGCACCTGGACCCGGAGGCAGCACTGCCATAGGGTCCGCCGCCATGCTGACAGACCTTCCCACGCTCTCCCTCTTGCCCGGCCGGCACCGACGCCTGGCCCAAGGCTATCCCTGGGCCTACTCAAACGAGATCAAAATGGACGAGGCCGCCCGGGCCTTGCCAGCGGGTGCAGTCGTCCGCCTGTTGACCACGGCGGGCGAGACGCAAGGTACCGCACTCTTCAACAAGCGCAGCCTGATTGCCGCCCGCCTCTTGACGACCAGCAGCAAGCAGGCCATTGATGCCAGCTTCTTCACCCAGAAGATCGAGCGCGCACTTACCTTGCGCGAGACACTCTATCCCGAGCCCTTCTATCGCCTGATCCATGCCGAAGCGGATGGCCTGCCGGCCACGATCATCGACCGCTACGGCGACACACTGGTCATCCAGTTGAACTGCGCCGGCATGGAAGCCTTGCAAGAGCCGTTGATCGAGGCTTTGGACAAGCTGCTCTCACCCAAGGTCATTCTCTTGAATGACGAGTCTAGCCAACGTGGCTTGGAAGACCTTCCGGGCGGCCAGCGCCTGCTGCGCGGTACGCCAGCCGATCCACTGCCCTTGCAGGAGAACGACCTCACCTTCTTTGCCAGTGTGACAGGCGGGCAGAAGACGGGTTGGTTCTACGACCAGCGTGACAACCGGGCCTGGATTGCGCGCTTTGCGCCCGGTCGGCGGGTCCTGGATGCCTATAGCTACGCCGGCGGCTTCGCACTGAATGCCGCCAAGGCGGGTGCAGCCTCGGTTCTGGCAATTGACCGCTCAGAGGCGGCGCTGGCTCTGGCAAAGGAGTCAGCCGCCGCCAACGACCTGGACCAGCTCTGCACCTTTGAACGCGGCGAGGTCTTTGCCCGCCTGGCCGCTCTCGCTCGCGACCGCGAGCGCTTCGGCCTCACCATCGTCGATCCACCGGCCTTCGCCAAGGGGAGGAAGGATCTGGCCCAGGCGCTGAAGGGCTACCGCAAGCTGGCACGCCTGGCAGCACAGGTGACGGAACCCGAAGGCATCCTCTTCATCGCCTCCTGCTCGCAAGCAGCCGAGATCTCGGCCTTCGGCGAAGCGGTCGCCAGGGGCTTGCAAGACGCCGGCCGCAGCGGACGCATCCTCAAGGTGAGCGGAGCCGCAGCCGACCACCCTCTGCATCCCCACCTGAAGGACAGCGCGTATCTGAAGGCCTTCACCATCGCGCTGGACTAGGGCGATGCCAGCCGTCACGCCGCTCAGCCTTTGCAACTCTATCGTTGCCCTCAATCTCGATTTTGGACTACTCTCGATTGAGAGAGGGCAACGACAGGGATTTTCGCAATGGCTGTCATCTATGGGACCACCTTCTCCAGCAACATTCTAACCGGAACGGAGAACGTCGACACTATCTTTGCACTGAGTGGCAAGGATCGGGTCTACGGACTTGGCGGCGACGACAGCCTGTTCGGCGGCAGTGGTGATGATCGTGCGTTGTCAGGGGGCTCAGGCGACGACAGCCTTTACGGATTGACTGGGAATGATCGCTATCTCATTGGCGGCAACCATGAAGACAAGCTCTTCGGCGGCAGTGGAAACGACTATTGGCTGGACGGAGGGAGTGGCAATGATCGCCTCTTCGGGGTCGGCGGCGACGACTCCTCGCTATTCGGAGGCAGCGGCAGAGATGTTCTGAACGGCGGCGATGGGCGGGACATCCGCTTCTTCGGCGGGGGTGCTGCCGATATCTTGACGGGCGGGAAAGGTCCCGATCTTTCGTTCTTCGGCGGCAGCGGTGATGACATCTTATCAGGCAACGCTGGCACCGATCGTTCCTTCTTTGGCGACAGTGGAGCTGACGTAGTGTTCGGGGACGCTGGACGTGATTCTTTCTTCTACGGTGGTAATGGGATCGATCACCTCTATGGCGGAAATGAAGATGATTCCGCCTTCTTTGGCGGTGAGAGCGATGACCGCCTCTTCGGTGGCTCGGCTGATGATTCTGCCTTCTACGGTGATGCCGGCAACGATTCGCTCTTCGGTGGTACCTCTGACGACAAGGGGTTCTTCGGCGGTAACGGCGACGATAGCCTGTTTGGGCGCATCGATGGAGACAGATCGTTCTTCGGCGGAAGCGGCGCTGACAGCCTCTCTGGCGATGGAGCGGGTGACCAGTTGTTCTTCGGTGGAAGTGGTACCGACTGGCTGTTTGGAGGGAACTCCAACGACTATAGGTTCTATGGCAATGATGGCGACGATACCCTTGACGGTGGTGACGGGGCGAACAGCTCCTTTTTCGGGGGCAGCGGCGACGACGACATCTTCGGTGGTGATGATTCGGATAGAACATTCTTCGGAGACGCGGGAGACGATAGGCTCTTTGCTGGGAATCATAGTGATATCTCTTTTGCAGGAGGCGCAGGAAACGACAATCTCTATAGTGGAAGTGGATCCGACGCGCGTTTTTTTGGAGGAGAAGACAACGACTTCCTCAACGCGGCCAGCGGCTACGACTTTGGCTTCTACGGCGGCGCGGGCGATGACCACCTCTTCGGTGGGACGGGGAACGACTCGTCCTTCTTTGGCAACGACGATGACGACATTCTAGAAGGCAACAGCGGAGCCGATCGTGGGTTTCACGGCGGCGATGGCAATGATCAACTTTATGGAGATGATGGCGATGACAGATCCTTCTTTGGTGGCAGAGATAACGATGACGTCTTTGGCGGAAACGGTGATGACACAAGTCTAGTCGGCAATGACGGAGACGATAGCCTCTTCGGCGGCGGAAACAACGACTACCGATTTGATGGACGCAGCGGCAACGACAAGATCTATGGCGGAAATGGCAGCGACTCGAATTTTGCCGGACTCGGAGACGACGATTGGCTTTACGGCGGTACCGGGGACGATTCCTGGTTCCAAGGAAATCGCGGCGACGACATTCTCTTCGCAGGGAGTGGGAGTGATTCTCAATTCGAGGGGGACGAGAATAATGACCGCCTCTATGGCGATGAGGGAGATGATTCTGGGTTCTACGGGGGTGATGGCGACGACAGCCTCTTCGGCGGCATAGGAGATGACAGTGACCTCTACGGAGGAGAGGGAGTGGATCGCGTTTACGGCGGCGCCGGCGACGACCAAATGGTTGTACGTGACCAATCAGAAATCTCCGACGGCGACCTCTACGATGGTGGAACTGGCAACGACACCTTGTCCCTTGGTCAAGGCGCAACTCTGCTGGCGGGCGCGGCGCTGAGCAGCATCGAAGTGCTGTTTCGATACGGAACGAATAGCGACGACACCTTGACGGGACAGGAGATCATCAACATCGCCTACGGCGGCGGCGGAGCCGACCGTCTCTCTGGTCTGGCCGCAGACGATACGCTTTCCGGTGACGAGGGCACCGATAGACTCTTCTACGGCGGCGGGGGAAACGATTTCCTTTATGGTGGCGGTGGTGAAGACACAAGCTTCTATGGAGACATTGGCGACGATGCCCTGCACGGCGATGAAGGAGCCGACAGCCGCTTCGATGCGGGCAGCGGCGATGATCTGCTGTTCGGTGACGACGGAGACGATTTCAGGTTCTTCGCACGCAGTGGGGACGATAAACTCTATGGCGGCGTAGGAGACGATAGCGTCTTCAAGGGCGGTGACGGCAACGACAGTCTCTTTGGCGGAGCAGGTGATGATGCAAGTTTCGATGGGCGAAGCGGTGCCGACTACATCAGTGGCGGCAGTGGCCAAGATCTCTATCTGACCGGCGGCGATGGTGATGACTTTATTGCCGGCGATTCAGGGGCCGATCGCTATCTCTTCGGCGGTAGCGGAGACGACGGCCTTTCCGGCCGGGCCGATGACGATGTCTTCTTTTATGGAGGGAGTGGCGAGGACCGCCTGATCGGCGCAGGCGGATCCGACAGTCGCTTCTATGGAGGCAGCGGGGACGACTATCTGACTGGCGGTGGCGGGGATGATGCCTTCCTCTTCGGCGGCAGCGGGATCGATACCATCCTTGGCGAAAAGGGGAATGACATCCTCGCCGTAGCCAGCCAGGGGGAGCTGCAATCAGGCGACCTCTTCGACGGCGGTTCCGGTATCGACACCTTGATCATCGCCGCCGGCGTCAGCCTGCCTGCCGGGGTCACCGTCACAAATATCGAGAACCTTATCTATGGATAGGGGCGGCTGGCGCCGCCCCCTATCCCTCTCCCCGTATCACCGCCAGGAAGGCCTCACCATACTGCTCCAGCTTCGCCGTACCCACTCCATGTAGGCGTGAGAGGCCCGCCTTATCCTGCGGGCGCTCTGCGGCCATCTCCAGGAGCGAGCGGTCGGGGAAGACGACGTAGGCGGGGACGGAGCGTTCTTGTGCCAGCCGGCGGCGCAGCTCCTTCAGGCGTTCGAAGAGTTCCTGGCCTTGCGTGTCCAGTTCCGCGGCCACGGCGCGGCTGGGGGCGGATTTTCGACCCCTGGAGCCGCTGCGGCCGCTGCCGCCGGCCTGATCCAGGCTGTCCTTGCGCAGCGAAACGGCGCTCTGGCCGCGCAGCACGGTCATGCCCTTTTCGGTGATGGTCCAGCGGCCATACTCGCTCATGTCCATGCCGACCACGCCCTGGGCATAGAGCTGGCGGCCAATGCCCTGCCATTCGCGACGGCTGAATTCCTGACCGACGCCGAAGGTCTTCAGCCGCTCGTGCCCGAACTTCTTCACAGTGTCGCTCTCTTCGCCCAGCAGCACCGCGATCAGGTGGCCGATGCCGAAGCGCTGACCGGTGCGGGCGATGGCCGAAAGGAATTTCTGCGCCGCGACCGTGCCGTCGACCAGGGCGACATCGCTCTCGCAGAGATCGCAGTTGCCGCAAGGCTCCAGGGTCTCGCCGAAGTAGGCCAGCAGGGTCTGGCGCCGGCAGAGCGGCGCCTCGCAGAGCGCGATCAGCAGGTTCAGGCGCTGACGCTCGACCCGCTTCTGCTCGTCGGAAGCCTCGCTCTCGTCGATCTGCAGGTTGCGCAGGCGGATGTCGTCGAAGCCATAGAGGGTCAGGCTGTCGGCCGCCAGACCGTCGCGCCCGGCCCGGCCGATCTCCTGATAGTAGGCCTCAATCGATTTCGGCAGGGCGGCGTGGGCGACGAAACGCACGTCGGGCTTGTCGATGCCCATGCCAAAGGCCACGGTGGCGGCGATGACTAGGCCGTCCTCGCTAAGGAAGCGGTCCTGGTTCTCGGAGCGCTGATGGGCCTCCAGGCCGGCATGATAGGGCAGGCTGGGTCGCCCCTCGGCGGTGAAGTGCTGGGCCAGTTCTTCGGTCTGACGCCGGGTCGAACAATAGACGATGCCGCTTTCGCCGGCGTGGCGGTCGATGAGGCGCAGCAGCTGTCGCTTGGGGTTCTGCTTAGCCCGCATCGCCAGGCGGATGTTGGGCCGATCGAAGCCCTCGATGAAGAGCTTCGGCGGGCTCTGGAACAGCTTGGCTAAGATGTCGTTGCGCGTCGCCGTGTCGGCCGTTGCCGTCAGCGCCAGCACAGGCACCCCGCCCAGCTGCGTCCGCGCCTGACCCAGGATCAGGTACTCGGGCCGGAAGTCATGCCCCCACTGCGAGATGCAATGCGCCTCGTCGACGGCCAAGAGGCCGATCTTGCAGCCCGCCAGACGCTCAAGAATCTCCGGCCGCATCAGCCGTTCGGGCGCGATATAGAGCAGGCTCAAGTCCCCGGTCTCGGCAGACTCCAGCAGGAAGCGGTTCTCGGCCGGATCATTGGCCGAGGAAAGACTGGCAGCGGCAATCCCAAGATCGCGCAGTTGCGCCACCTGATTGCGCATCAGTGCGATCAGGGGCGAGACCACCAGGGTCAGACCGGGACGGATGATCGCCGGCAGTTGATAGCAGAGCGACTTGCCGCTGCCGGTCGGCATGATCGCCAGCGCCTCCTCTCCGGCCAGCACGGCCTCGACGACCTCGGCCTGCCCCTGGCGAAAGTCTTCGAAGCCGAAGACCGCTTTCAACGCCCGCCGTGCCTCCGTCATGCCGACCATAGATGCTTCCCCTAACCGCCTCGTTCGGCTGATTGATCAAAGCCGAGCGCATCCCGCATTCTTGATCTACGCTCGGCCTCGCCCGTCGGGTTCCAAAGCCCATGACACAAGCCGCAGCAAGCCTGCCGGGATGGTCTCGACATCCGACCTGTTGAGCTTCAGTCGCGGCTGCTTCTTGAAATTCACCCGATCTTGAAACCAGAACCGCTGATAGACGTAGCTGAGCAGAGGCCGCGCCGTCTCGCTCTGGTTCGCCATTCCCTGGTGATCGAGGCAATAGTTCATCAAGAGGCAAGAGCCGAGCGGAAAGGCACGCTGCTGACGCGGCAAGCTAACCGCTTCGCCTTCGCGCAGCCGGTGACTGCCCTTCACGATGCGGGTCGTCCCCATCACCTCGCTGACATCGCAGACCGGCACCAGCATGGTAACAGCAAAAGGCGGCGATGGCTGGTCATTCAATTCGCCGTAGAGCCAGGGATGGTCGCGATGCAGGCGCTGCTCTTCGGCGCCCGCCTCTGAAGTCACGGCGGTCAAACTGCCCAAGATGTGATCGCGCCCAAGAAGAACATTCAGCAGCGGTCGCACGAAGGGAGAGGCGAGGAGTGCGGCCTCGGCAAAGGGACCGCTGAAAGGCAGGCTGTGCATCCGCCGCTTGTCGCCGACCTCCAGGCTGTACTCGCCCCCCTCCACCAGCTGCGCCAAGGCGTCCCGACAAGATCCCAAAAGAGAGGGCGGGAAGGCATTCTCAATCAGGATCGCGCCATAATGAACAAAGAGCCTGGCCGCAACCTTTAGGTCCTTGGGTTCGAAGGCTTGGCGGGCTTGCTCTTCCGGGCCGACGACGACGGTCGGAAAGCCCTCAGGCAGCTCCGCGGCGGCTTCCCATAGGTGCTGATCGACCTTGGCGCCCTTACGCACAATCGGGCGTGGCCTGATCCCCGCCAAGAGCCGCTGCGCCCGCGCGCCCTCCCCAGCGGCGGAGAAGGCCTTGGCGAGAGGCGCTTGCCAGGAGCGGTCCAGAGTGGCGGCTGCCTCGCAGATCATCATCAGGTCGTCCAACTTAGCGCGCTGTACCCGCCCAACCGTCTCACGGAACTTGGTGTCGGGTCGGGCATAGTCTGCAAAGCTCTCAATGAAACGCAACAAACCCGCCAAGATTGCGCCAGGCAATCCCTCGACCAATGTGGCGGGCACGAAAGCCGGATCTTCCTGTAACGAGCCGATATAGCGGTTGAGCGCAATGCGATCGCCCTTGAAGGTCTCCGGGTCCTGCAGCAGGGCGAGCCGGTTTAAGACCACGTAGGGTCGGAAGGCGGTGACGAAGACCGTCCGCAAAGACATTCCGACCGGACCCCTAACCGCCTCGTCCCAATCATAGATCACCAGCTTGCCGTCCGGCCGCTCAGCCAGGTTACCGCCGCGCAGGTCGCAGTGGTTGATCGTGACCGGCAGCCTTTCAGCATCGGCCAGCAGCCAGACAAAAAGGGGCTTCAGTTCCGTGAAGAGCTGCGCCATTCGCTCGGCGGCCTCCGCGCCCAGATAGTAGCCAAGGCCGACGCGCTGCTCTGGACGTTCCGACGGGTCTTGCAGGAAGCGCAGGAAATGCGGGTAGAGGCTGGTGAGATCGAGTGTCGGTACGAGCCTCAGAAGCTCCTCTTCATGATGGGAGCGGCGCTGAATTTCGGCATAGGGCGTTAAGACATCGATCCGTTTGGAGGGACCGGATATCTGACCGAGGACTTGACCGCCGTGATCACGCATCAACAGAAGACCACGCTCGGGCGCGCAGCCCAAGACCTGCGGCACCAGATCACCGAAACGTTGCGAGAGCGCTTGAACCAATTGAACGAGGTTCGCGCGCTCGCCCGGGACCACCTTCAGGAATACCCGCGTTTCGCCTTTGGTGATCGCGTAAACGCGCGACCAGGGAAGATTCGAGATCTGCGCGACGCGCTCAATCTCGGCGAACTGGGCCACCCACTTCAGGGTTTCATAATCTAGGGCCGGGGACGTGCCCGCGGCAGCCCCTTGTTCGACGACAGCCATGCCTCTAGGCCCTCTTCCCGCTCTCTCTTTTCTGTCCTGGCAGACTAGCCACGCTGCGCGCGGGTTTGAAGGCGGCAAGATGGACCGACAAGAGCAAAAGGTCTAAGACTTAGACCATGAGTTCGTCATCTCTCAATCTGCGGGCCACTCAGATTGCGCCGGGCCAGCGCTTGGCGGGCCGCGTGGCCTTCATCTCCGGCGGTGCTAACGGCGTCGGCTCGGCAGCCGCCCGGCGCTTTGCTGCCGAAGGCGCAGGCGTTGCCATCGTCGACCGCGATACAGCCTCGGGCAAAGCCCTGGAGGCGGAGCTGCTGGAGGCCGGCCACAAGGTGTTGTTTCTGGAGGCCGACGTCTCGCGCCCGGCCGATGTCGATCGCGCCGTGGCGGCCAGCTTTGAGCATTTCGGCCAGGTCGATATCCTCTTCAATCATGCCGGTATCATCGTCGTGAAGCCCTTCCTGGACCACACCCTGGAGGAGTGGGACGAGATGATGGACAATAATGCGAAGAGTGCCTTTCTGGTAACCCGTGCGCTGCTGCCCGGCATGCTGGAGCGCGGCTACGGCAGCATCGTCAACACCTCCTCCACCGCGGTTTCGGTCTGCTCGAAGATGGAGACGGTCTACATCGCCTCCAAAGCCGCCATGCATCAGCTGGCCCGCGCGATTGCCGTGGAGTTCCGCGATAGCGGCGTGCGTTGCAACACCATCTGTCCCAACTTCATCCGCACCCAGCACGGCGAGCACGAGATGGAGCAGCTCCGCGCCTACGGCGTTCTGGCCTCCGAGGATGACGTGAACGCCCTGCAAGGCCGCATCTGCGAGCCCGAGGAGGTTGCCGCCGTCGCGCTTTTCCTGGCTTCCGACGAGGCCAGCTTCGTGAATGGTGCGGAGATCTATGTCGACAATACCTTCACGGCTGTTTGAGGAGGCGGCGTCGTGCTCTGGGGACTGAAGCCGGTACAGCAGCAAGCGGCCTACGGCCTGGCGGTCGACCGCCTCAAGCGGCTGATCCGGCTAGGCCTGCTGTTGCCCAGCGAGCGCATGCCGCCGGAGCGGCGCCTGGCCGAGCAGATCTCAATCTCCCGTGTCACCCTGCGCGAGGCCCTCAGGGTCTTGGAAGCGGAGGACTATGTGATCGTGAAGCGCGGCAGTCAGGGCGGCGCCTTCGTGCAGGAGGAGGCGCGCCTGCGCGCCATGGCTCAACACCAGATCCGCAGCGACCCGGCCGCGGCTCTCCGCGTCTTCGAGTATCGCGAGGCGACCGAGCCGGTGGCCGCACGTCTGGCCGCCGTGCGCCGCACGCCAGCCGACTTGAAGCGCCTTTCCGGCGCTCTGGCCGAGATTGATGTGGCGCAGGACGCCGGCGGTCTGAAGCGCGGCCAGAGCCTCTTCCACATGGCCGTTGCCGAGGCCTCCGGCAACCGCTTCCTGGCCACGGGCCTGGAAGATGCTCTTGCCTCCCTCTTCCTGCCGCTGGCAGAACCGCCGATCGAGGCCAAACGCAGCCAGGCCCTGGCCCTGCTGAGCCCGCTGCACGAAGCGATCCTGGCCCGCCATGAGCCGGAGGCTGAGCGCCGCATGACCGCCTTGCTGGCCCGCGCACGCGACGGCTTCACCAAGCGCGACGTCGCCTAAGCAAGGTTCCCTGAAAGATTCTCTAAGGGCCTACTTGACTCACTGGTTTATTGGTCTGCATTCTATACCAATAAACCAGTGAGCAGGGAGAAGCGCGGATGCTGGAGAGTGTGAGCGCCGCCGAAACCGGGAAAAGACAGAGATTTGCCGGAAAATCCGTGGTAGTCACGGGCGGTGCGGGCGGAATGGGGTTGGCTGCCTCGCAACTCTTCGCACAAGAGGGCGGAAAGGTCTGCATTCTAGACCTACAAGAGGAGGCTGGACGCGCCGCTGTGGCCGAGATCGAGGCCGGCGGTGGCCAAGCCAGCTTTCGGCGCACCGACGTTTCCGATGCCCGTGAAGTCGAAGCGGCGATCGCCCAGGTGCTGGAGCGCCATGAGCGGATCGACGTGCTCTACAATCACGCCGGCACGATCATCGTGAAGCCGCTGCACGAGAGCAGCGAGGCCGACTATGAGCGCATGATGGACATCAACCTGCGCTCGGCCTTTCTGGTCTGCCGCCGGGTGGTGCAGGCCATGCGCGAGAGCGGCGGCGGCTCCATCGTGGTGACGGCCTCAATCGGCAGCGAGAAGGCCTTCGCCTTCGAGTCACTCTACTGCATTTCCAAGGCGGCCGTACTGATGCTGGCGCGTTCCATCGCCGTCGAATACCGCACGGAAGGCATCCGCGCCAACGCGGTCTGCCCGGGCTTCGTGAAGACAGCCCACGGCCTGCGCGAGATCGACGAGTTGGACGCCATGGGGCAGAGCTGGGAGGAAGGCGATCTCGCCGGCTCTCAACTGCGGATCTGTGAACCCGAAGAGGTTGCCCGCGCAGCCCTCTTCCTAGCGTCCGAAGAGGCCAGCTTCATCAACGGGGCTGCGCTTTACGTCGACAATGGATGGTTCGTGAAGGGTTAAGGACCGGCGAAGACGGACGCGCGCCGGCCCGAGAAAGAAGGCGTCGAACGGGAGCTTAAACAATGGGAGCTAAACGATGACTGGAACAGGAAAACTGGCAGCGGCAGGCCTCTCTGCAGCGCTGCTCTTAGGCGGCGGAACGGCCTTGGCGAACAGTGTTCCCGAGTCCGACGATCCGATCAAGCTGATGATCGGCGACTGGACTTCGATCGGCCTGCAGGCCGAGATCATGGCGGTCATCCTGCAGACCGTGGGCTACGATACCGAGATGGTGGTGGCGGAGGACTCGGCCCGCTATCCAGGCTTCGAGGCCGGCGACCTGCACATCGCCATGGAAACCTGGCAGACCACGCAGGCCGACAACTTCGCCCGCTCGCTGGCCACCGGCAAGGTGGTCGACCTGGGCGAGACCGGCCTAGAGGGCAAGGAAGACTGGTGGTATCCGCTCTATGTAAAGGAAAAATGCCCGGGTCTGCCGAATTGGGAGGCTCTGCGCGACTGCGCCGAAGTCTTCGCCACCGCTGACACCGAGCCCAAGGGACGCTACATCGGCGGCGTGGTCTCCTGGGGCGGCTTCGACGAAGAGCGGATCGAGGCTCTGGACCTGCCCTTTCAGGTGATCCATCCGGGCACCGATGCCGCCATGTTCGCAGAGCTGAAGTCGGCCTACGAGCGCGAGGAGCCGATCATTCTCTGGGTCTGGATCCCGCATTGGGCGCCGGCACTCTACGAGGGCGAGTTCATCGAGTTCCCGGCCTACACAGACGCCTGTTACAATGATCCCTCTTGGGGCGTGAACCCTGACAAGAAGTACGACTGCGGCAAGCCCACCGGCTGGATCAAGAAGATGGGCTGGGCCGGTGGCGAGGAAGTCTGGCCCTGCGCCTACGAGATCGTCCGCAACTACGAGATGGACAACGACACCCTGAGTGCGCTCATCGCCGAGGTGGATCTGGAAGGCCGTCCCGTCGAGGAGGTCGCTTTGGAGTGGGCCAAGGAGAACCAGGACACCTGGCGCCCCTGGGCAGCTTGCGCCGAGGGTTGAGCAAAGTGCGGCAAGGGCGGCGCAAGGCATCAGCGGCCGCCCCGCCGTCAACCACGGTTCCAGAGAGTTAACCTATGGCCTGGCAAGCAACAATGAGTGGAGGGCGGCGGCGCAACGGCTGGGTGCTGGTTGCGCTGCTGTCTCTTGTCGCCTTTCTGGTCTTGGCGCCGCCCTGGCTGCGCGCGGTGCCGAGCTGGCTGGTGCTGCCTTTGCCGGAGATCGTCGGCGGCGCGCTCACGTGGCTGGCCCGAGAGGCCAGCATCGGCGGTCTGGCCATCCAGCAGATCACCCGCGGCCTGGCTGAACTGGTGAACTGGCCGATCGAGGTGGTCCAGATCCTGCTGGCAGACGGCATCTGGACCGGCCGCGGCCTGAACAAGGCACAAGCGGTCCCGCCCCTGCCCTGGATCACCGTCGGCGGCCTGCTGACCATTCTGGGCTATCGCCTGGGCGGGCTTCGGCTCGCGTTGACCGTCGCATCGGGTACGCTCTACCTGGCCCTCTTCGGGCTCTGGCACGACGCCATGGTAACCACCGCCTCGGTGCTGCTCTGTGTGGCGATTGCCGCCGGCAGCGGTGCCGCCCTAGGCCTCCTCTCCTATCGCAATCAGCGTGTCGAAGTTGTGGCGCGCGGCACCATGAACGTCATGCAGACCGTTCCGATCTTCGCCTACCTGGTGCCGACCCTGCTGTTCTTCGGCTATGGCCCAGCAGCCGCCGTCTTAGCGACCGTGATCTATGCCCTGCCGCCGATGGTACACACCACAGTTCTGGCGCTGCGCAGCGTGCCGCAAGAGACGGTGGAGTACGGCAACATGGCCGGTTGCACGCGCCGCCAGTTGCTGTGGCAGGTGCAGTTGCCCGTCGCGCTACCGACCCTGGCGGTCGGGCTCAATCAGGTCATCATGATGTCGCTCAACATGGTGATCATCGCCTCGATGATCGGTGCCGGCGGGCTCGGCTACAAGGTGCTGCAGGCCTTGCGCAAACTCGACATCGGTAGCGGCCTGGAAGCCGGCCTCGGCATCGTCGCCATGGCGGTCATCTTGGACCGTCTGAGCCAGGCAGGCGCGCGCAAGCTGGCGTCCGGGCGACGCAGCCGTTATCGCATCTCCACCGCGCGCTTGGCTCTGGTCTGGCTGGCGATCTCGATTGCCGTCAGTCTGCTCTGGCAACCGCTGCAGATCTGGCCAAAGGGTTGGGTCGTCACCACCGCCGATTTCTGGAACGCGCTGGTGAGCGCGATCAACCAGAACTTCTATGACGTCTTGCAGGGCATACGCACCTTCGCGCTGCTCTACATCATGAAGCCGCTGCGCGACTTCCTGCTGGCCTTCCCCTGGTATCTGCTGGTGCTGGCGGTCGGTTTTGCCGGGGCGCTTCTCGGCGGCCGCAGGCTCGGGGCATTCGCTGCCCTGCTCTTGCTCTTCGTCGCACTGTCAGGCTACTGGGAGCCGGCGATGCAGTCGATCTATCTGGTCCTGCTCGCCGTCTTGCTGGCAATTGCGATCGGCTTTCCGCTGGGCTTCTGGCTGGCCGGCAAGCCCAGGCTGCGTGCCGGCGCTGGCCTGATCTTGGATACCTTGCAGACCTTGCCGACCTTCGTTTATCTGCTTCCTGCCGTCATGCTGTTCCGCATCGGTGACGTGGCGGCACTGATTGCAATCACCTCCTATGCCATCGCACCGGCTGTGCGCTACGCCCTGCACGGCATCATGCAGGTGCCGCCCGCGCGGCTGGAGGCAGCCGCTATGTCGGGCTGCACGCGCCAGCAGGCCTTGCGCTGGGTCAAGCTGCCGGCGGCGATGCCGGCCCTGCTG
Source organism: Rhodospirillales bacterium (assembly GCA_963669445.1). GTDB lineage: Bacteria > Pseudomonadota > Alphaproteobacteria > Kiloniellales > JACOMY01 > JACOMY01. The sequence continues at coordinate 66,439 of OY770029.1, read as the reverse complement.
CTCGGCATTAATCAGACGGTGATGATGGCGCTTTCCATGCTGATCATCGCCGCCCTGGTCGGTACCAACGATCTGGGTCAGGAGATCCTGATCGCCTTGAACCGCGGTATGGTCGGCGAAGGCATCATCGCCGGGCTCTGCGTCGCCGCACTGGCTCTCATAGCAGACGGCCTCCTGAAGGCCTCTGCCGCTCGCGTCGAAACGGCAAAGATATGAAAGATCGGCAATGACCAGCCCGGAGCTCACCTGTCAGGGCCTTTGGAAAGTTTTCGGCGCCACCGCCAGGGACTTCGACCCGACACTCTCGGCCGCGGCCATGCAGGCGCGCGGCTGGGTTCCAGCCGTCCAGGACGTCTCCCTTGCAGTGGCCAAGGGCGAGATCTTCGTGATCATGGGGCTGTCTGGCTCCGGCAAGTCCACCCTGGTGCGCTGCTTCACCCGGCTGATCGAACCCACAGCCGGCGACCTGCTGCTCGAAGGGCACGACCTGCTGGCAGCGGACGAGGCCGCACTGATCGACCTCCGACGCCGCAAGATGGGCATGGTCTTCCAGCATTTCGCCTTGCTGCCGAACCGCAGCGTGCTTGGCAATGTCGCCTTCCCCCTGCAGGTGCAAGGCTGGAGCCTGGCCAAGCGGGAGGCGCGCGCAAGAGAGATGATCGCACTGGTCGGACTGGAGGGGCGTGAGGAGCACTACCCGGCCGAACTCTCCGGCGGTCAGCAGCAGCGGGTCGGCATCGCCCGCTCGCTCGCCAGCGATCCCGAGATCTGGTTCCTGGACGAGCCCTTCTCGGCGCTGGATCCCCTAATTCGCAACGACCTGCAGGACGAGCTGCTGAAGCTGCAGGCTAAACTGGGCAAGACCATCGTCTTCATCACCCACGATCTGGACGAGGCCACCAAGATCGCCGATCGCATTGCGATCATGGAGCAGGGCCGCGTGATCCAGGTGGCAAGCCCGGATGAACTGGTGCTTTCTCCGGCCAACGACTACGTGAAGCGCTTCACGGCAAAGGTCGCGCTCGCCCGGGTGGTGCGGGTGCGCAGCCTCTTGCGAGCAGGCGCAACAGCGTTGAACGGCAGCCCGGCCCTAGCCGCAGACAGCACCATCGAAGCGGTCGCGCCGCAGATCATCGCCGGGCCGGAGGTCCAGAAGGTCGTCGATACCAACGGTCAAGCCTTGGGCCACCTGGACCGGCAAGATGCTTTGCGCATCCTCGCCGGTATCCGCCCGGAGGCCGGCACCTCGCGCACAAATGAACAGACTTAAACTGGTTTTGCGACGCGCGCTCCCAGCTTAGCATTCGAGCCTGCGCCTAGGATGGTCTATACCTTCCCTCGAACGGGCCGCAATGCGTGGGAGATCTCTTGGATGGCAGCAAGCATCATCACTCTTGCCGAGGTCTATGCCTGGATCGGTCTGGTCGTTGCGCTGGTCTTCCTCCTTTGGGGGATCGATCGGGTGGTACCGGGCGCCCGCGGCGCCTTCGCATTCCGACCGCTGGCGATCCCCGGCGTGGTGCTGCTCTGGCCGCTGGTGCTCTGGCGTTGGTGGCGCTTGGAGAAGGGTGGCGGGCCTTGGGCGGCACGCCACGCCCCGCCGCGGCGCCTGCAGGATGGTCTGGCGCTTGGCCTGGCGGTCGTCATTCCGGTCTTCATCCTCTCGGCCCTGCTGATCCGCCAGGACGGCCCCTTCGAGCGGCCGGCCGTCCAGCTGGCGGCACCGACGAGCAAGACGGAGGCCAGCCAGTGAGCGCCAAATTCGAACCGGTCATCTGGCAACGCAGCAAGATCGTCTATGATCTGGTCTTGGCGGTCGCCGTGGTCTTCTACATCACCGCCTTCCTCAGCCTGGCGCCCTATCTGCAAGACCCGACGCGTCCGGTCGATGGACAGATCTTGCGCATGCGGGCCTTCGGCACCTGCGCCTTTCTGATGCTGACGACGATCCTCTGCATCGGGCCCTTGGCGCGGCTGGACAAGCGCTTCATGCCGCTGCTGTACAATCGTCGTCACTTCGGTGTCATGACCTGTATCGTGGCCCTGACGCACCTGGCCTATGTGCTGGGCTGGTACTACGCCTTCAGCCCGACACCGCCCTGGCTAGGGCTCTTGACCGCGAACACCTCCTTCGGCCAGGTCCTTGGCTTTCCCTTCGAGCTCTTTGGGCTTTTCGCGCTGTTGTGTCTCCTGGTGCTGGCGGCGACCAGTCATGACTTTTGGCTGAACTTCCTGACGGCACCGATCTGGAAGCGCATCCATCTGCTGATCTATCCAGCCTACGCTGCCGTCGTCGCCCACATCGGCCTCGGCTACCTGCAGGAAGTGGACAATCCGGGCTTTCCCCTGGTGGCTTGCGGCGGCGCGCTACTGGTCGCCGGTCTGCACATCGCCGCCGCGCGCCAACCCAAGGGCGACATCGGGCAGGCCGAAGACAGCTGGGTCGAGGTCTGCAAAGTGGATACTATCCAGGACAAACGGGCCTGCATCATACGCCTTGGCCCCAGCGAACGCGCCGCCGTCTTCCGCTACGAAGGCAAACTCTCGGCCCTCTCGAATGCCTGCGCGCACCAGAACGGACCTTTGGGCGAGGGCCGCATCGTCTTCGGCTGCGTCACCTGTCCCTGGCATGGTTTCCAGTATCGACCGCAGGACGGTTGCTCGCCGCCGCCCTTCACCGAGAAGGTTCCGACCTACAACCTCAAGCTAGAAGGCCGCACGGTCTTCATCGACCGTCGGGCCAACCCGCCCGGCACCTATGTCGAGCCTCTCGTGATCCCGGAGACATCGCCATGACAGCCAAGAAGCCCGATCCCTTCTTCCTAGGCTGGTCGAAGAAACTGCCGAAGGGCATGAAGCGCTTCGTGCCGGCGCTCGCCGTCGTGTTGGTCTGCCTCTTCGGCGGCGCCGGCTTCTTGGTGGGCGCTACCCAGAACGATCCGGGCGATGGCGGTTGGGTTGGCGGACGCAGCTTCACCGGCGTGATGATGGCCAATCCCTACCCGGTCATCTTCGCTGTCGAGAGCGAACACTACGCGCCCGGAACAGCCATCCTGCTCTCCGGCTGGGGCAAGCGCGGCGTGCAGGAGCGAGCCGCACCGCTGGACGGCAAGCTGGTATCCGCAGCAGGCGGCGGCTTAAAGCGCGGTACTCTGGATGGCCTGCAGCTTCGCGGCGGCGAGGCCGGGCTGAAAGCGGTGCCGAACCCAAAGGCTGCCGCCCTGCCGGAGGCTGTCTCGCTTGGCCGCTGGCGGCTCAGCGGCGAGATCTGCGACGGCAAGTGCTATGTCGGCGCCATGCGGCCGGGCAACGGAATTGCGCACAAGGCCTGCGCCAACTTCTGCGTGCTTGGCGGCGTGCCGCCGATCTTCGTCTCCACCGGTGCGGTCGAAGGCGAGATCTTCTTTCTGCTGGCCGGTCCCGACGGCGGCCCGATCCCCGAGGTTCTGCTGAACGACAGCGCCGTTTTGGTTCAGCTTGACGGCGAGATCGTGCGGCGCGGCGCGCTGATGATCTTCAAGGTCGACCCAGAAAGTGTGGAGGTGCTGTAACATGTACCGCCATTACGCAGGCCGCCTCCTCGTGCTCATCTGCGCGGCACTTATCTGGCTGGGATACGAGGAGATTGACCTGCTGCGAGGCAGCTTCTTCTGGCCTTATCGCTACCTTGTCCTTGCTCTTGCCGCTTTCCTGCTTCTAACTGCCCTGAACCGCGTTATGGGCCTCTTCGCCGCCAAAGAGCAGCATTCCGACTCCTCAGGATGAGAGAGGGAGGCTCATCTGGCGTCGCACTCTTGAGGCCCGAAGTAGGAGGAGTGGGCAAATGGTCATGCAAGTCGGTACATCGGGCAATGATACGCTTGTAGGTACCAGCCTCGATGATGTTCTTTCCGGTGCTACCGGAACCGACAAACTCTATGGCCTGTCCGGTAGCGATACTCTTCTTGGGAACAATGGCACAGATATCCTCTATGGCGCTGGCGGTGACGACACCCTGCTTGGCAACAACGATTCCGACCGGGTCTACGGCAGCTCCGGTGCGGACGACCTCTTCGGTGGGTACGGCGACGACATTCTGAAAGGGGATCAAGGCAAGGATCGGCTCTACGGCAGCGATGGTGCAGACCGGCTCTACGGCGGCGTCGGTCTAGACTCCCTGTTGGGCCAGGGCAGTGACGACTCAGTCTTCGGCGGTCTCGGCGACGATTCCTTGTTTGGGGGAGCCGGTAGCGACACACTGGATGGTGCCAGCGGCAACGACTATCTGGACGGGGACGCCTCACCGGATCTGCTCTATGGGGGTAGTGGCAACGATAGAATCGCGGGCGGTAGCAACGACGACCTGCTGGTTGGCGGCCTTGGCGATGACCTCTTGGACGGAGCGGCCGGCGCCGACACGATTTTTGGCGGCAGCGGTATGAACCTCATGGGCGGCGGCGACGGCGCAGACACGGTTTACGGCGCTAGCGGCACGAACCTTATCTTTGATGGCGACGGCGACGATCTGATCGTCGGCGGTGACGCGACCAACACTCTCATCGGAGACAGCGGCAATGATACGATCATCGGCGGCAATGGATCGGAGCTTGCCACAGGAGGTACAGGAAACGACACGATCCTAGCGGGCAGCGGGATGGACCGCGTCTACGTCCTGCTCGACCAGGTCGGCCCGATGGAGGTCAATGACGGCGGTTCCGGTGAGGACGCTCTTGTGATCGTCGGCGCCGGTGTCTCCGGCGCGCCGCACACCAACTTCGAGATCTTTTTTCTGATCGGAACCAGCGGCAACGATACGCTCGACGGCAGCTCTTTCGACGACTCGATGATCGGAGCCTCCGGCGATGACAGCCTCTTGGGATACGGCGGTAGAGATAGCCTCGAGGGTTTTACGGGCGACGACGAGTTGCGCGGAGACAAGGGTGCGGATCGCCTCTTCGGCGAATCCGGCGAAGACCAGCTCTTCGGTGGCAACGGTAACGACACGGCCGCCGGTGATGACGACGATGATAGGATTGTGGGTGGCAGCGGTCGGGATTTCCTGGACGGCGGCGACGATGACGATTTCCTGAACGGTGGCAGCGGTGCGGACACCGCAATCGGGGGCAGCGGCGACGATACCTTCGTCGTCGACACGGCGGGCGATGTGGTCTGGGAGTTTGTCGGCAGCGGTGCGGCCGACCTGATCCGCTCCAACGCAGGCGACTTCACCTTGACCGGGGGGCCGCTGGGCGGGATTGAGCGGCTGGACATCATGTCGGCGGCCAAGACGGCCAATGCCAGCGGCAATGCGGAGGACAACAGCCTCACCGGCAACACTTTCCGCAATACGCTCTCCGGTCTCTCCGGCGCGGATGTTCTGGACGGGGCCATGGGCAACGACGTCATGATCGGCGGCAGCGGTGACGACACCTTCTACGTCGACCGCACCCTGGATGCCGTTGTCGAGCTAGCCGGCGGCGGCGACGATCTGATCGTCGCATCGCTGGACTTCACCCAGGCGTTCCAGACCGAGCGTCTGCAGTTGGCGAGTGGTGCGGGCATGATCGACGGTGTTGGCAATGCATTGGACAACGAGATCCTGGGCAACAGCGTCAAGAACACGCTGACCGGCAACAGCGGCGACGACCGTCTCTTCGGCGACGGCGGCGCGGACAGCCTGCGCGGCAACGACGGCAAGGATCTCCTCTATGGCGGCAGCTCTATCGACCGCCTGCTCGGCGGCGGCGGGCTGGACAGCCTCTTCGGTGGCGAGCAGGCCGACTCCTTGAACGGCGGTTCCGGACCGGACCGTCTCTTCGGCGACGGCGGCGATGACACCTTGAGCGGCGGAGGTGACGGCAATGCCGTCGATCGCCTCTATGGTGGCAGCGGTGCCGATCAGATGAGCCTGGGCAACTTCGACCGCGCCTCGGGCGGCAGCGGGTCCGACCGCTTCGTGCTGGGCGGCGACGAGATCGGCGACGGTAACGGCTCCGGTGGGCCGCTCTTAGAGGACTTTGCCGGGGTCAGATTGAACACGGCGGCCGACAACGACCTGATCGTCTTCGCCGCTGGTTTGGAGAGCGGCGCTTTCGCCTACATCGCCGGCCAGGCCTTCAACGTCGGCGGCAACAGCGAGATCCGCCACGACGGCGGCGGGCAGATCCAAGTCGATACCGACGGCGACGGCAGCACGGATCTGGCCTTCGAAGTCGCCGGCATGAGCCAGGGCGGACAACTGACGGCAACAGATTTTCTTTGGCTCTAGCGCCGTAACCGCGCTAACCTGCGGCTGACAGTGCCGAGCAGGCCCTTTGGCTTCACGCGAACCTGTCCTTGCTCTTGCCCTATTCCTGCTCCTCACTGCCGTGTTGCGGCTGGTCGTTCCTGCGAACTCTGGGCTTTAGACCTGCCCCCAGCCGCGTGAGGTTGCCGGAGAAAAATGCCTTAAAGCAGGCTCCTCGTTGGCGGCATCGCAGGCTTTGCACGCGAGCGATTCCGCGCCGTCTCCGGCGACCCAATACTGTGGGAGGCGAGCATTGGCCAATATCTTTGGGACGCCCTACAACGATTCCCGCAGCGGGACCAGTCTGGCCGACCTGATCACTGGCTTTTCCGGCGACGACAGCCTCTATGGTCTCTCCGGCACCGATATCCTTGATGGTGGCGACAACGAAGACAGCCTCTTCGGCGGCGGCGGTACCGACAGCCTCTTCGGTGACACCGGCAACGATACCCTGTTTGGAAGCTCCGGCATCGATAGTCTCTTCGGTGAGGTCGGCGATGATCGCCACTACGGTGGACCCGGGCGCGACAGCCTCTATGGCGAGCCTGGGAACGACAAGCTCTACGGTGGTCGCGGCGACGACTTTATCGATGCCGGCAGCGGGCAGGATCGGATCTACGGAGACAGCGGTGCCGACCTCATCCAGGCCCAGAGCGGCAGCGACCTCTTGAAGGGGGGGGCCGGAAACGACACGCTTGGCGGCCAGGCGGGTAGTGACGGAATCTTCGGTGGCAGCGGCATAGACAATCTCTACGGTGGAGATGGTAGCGACTACATCCACGGCGTCAGCGGCGCCAACCGTATCACCGGGGAGAGCGGCGACGATATCCTGCACGGTAGCGACTACTTCAACTTTCTGCTCGGTGGCTCCGGATACGACACAATCTATGGCGGCAAGGGTCAAGACTTCATTGCAGGTGCCGAAGGCGTCGATACGATCTTCGGCGGCAGTGGAGACGATCAAGTGTACGTCTTCGCCGGCAGCCTTGATCCAGCAGAGATCAATGACGGTGGATCGGGAAAAGACCTCTTGGGTGTGCTGGGCGGCGGTCTGACCGACATCCCCCACACCAATTTCGAGACTTTCGTCCTGAACGGCACCACCGGGGTCGACACAATAGAAGGCAGCTCGAAGCTCGACGTCGCCAACGGCTACTTCGGCGACGATACCTTGCTCGGGTTGAGCGGTGATGACTCGCTCGACGGTTTCTCCGGTGACGATGAAGTTCGCGGCGATGAGGGCACCGACCAGTTGAGCGGTGCTTCGGGCGACGACATGATGTTTGGCGGCGATGGCGACGACACCGCGCGCGGACGCTATGACGATGACAGGATTGTAGGCGGCAGCGGTCGGGATTTCCTGGACGGCGGCGACCATGACGATTTCCTGAACGGCGGTAGCGGTGCGGACACCGCAATCGGAGGCAGCGGCGACGATACCTTTGTCGTCGACACGGCGGGCGATGTGGTCTGGGAGTTCGTCGGCAGCGGTGCGGCCGACCTGATCCGCTCCAACGCTGCCGACTTCACTCTGACCGGGGGGCCGCTGGGCGGGATTGAGCGGCTGGACATCATGTCGGCGGCCAAGACGGCCAATGCCAGCGGCAATGCGGAGGACAACAGCCTCACCGGCAACACTTTCCGCAATACGCTCTCCGGTCTCTCCGGCGCGGATGTTCTGGACGGGGCCATGGGCAACGACGTCATGATCGGCGGCAGCGGTGACGACACCTTCTACGTCGACCGCACCCTGGATGCCGTCGTGGAGGTTGCTGGTGGCGGCGATGACCTGATCGTCGCTTCGCTGGACTTCACCCAGGCATTCCAGACCGAGCGTCTGCAGTTGGCGAGTGGTGCGGGCATGATCGACGGTGTTGGCAATGCATTGGACAACGAGATCCTGGGCAACAGCGTCAAGAACACGCTGACCGGCAACAGCGGCGACGACCGTCTCTTCGGCGACGGCGGCGCGGACAGCCTGCGCGGCAACGACGGCAAGGATCTCCTCTATGGCGGCAGCTCTATCGACCGCCTGCTCGGCGGCGGCGGGCTGGACAGCCTCTTCGGTGGCGAGCAGGCCGACTCCTTGAACGGCGGTTCCGGACCGGACCGTCTCTTCGGCGACGGCGGCGATGACACCTTGAGCGGCGGAGGTGACGGCAATGCCGTCGATCGCCTCTATGGTGGCACCGGTGCCGACCAGATGAGCCTGGGCAACTTCGACCGCGCCTCGGGCGGCAGCGGGTCCGACCGCTTCGTGCTGGGCGGCGACGAGATCGGCGGCGGTAACGGCTCCGGTGGGCCGCTCTTAGAGGACTTTGCCGGGGTCAGATTGAACACGGCGGCCGACAACGACCTGATCGTCTTCGCCGCTGGTCTGGAGAGCGGCGCTTTCGCCTACATCGCCGGCCAGGCCTTCAACGCCGGCGGCAACAGCGAGATCCGCCACGACGGCGGCGGGCAGATCCAAGTCGATACCGACGGCGACGGCAGCACGGATCTGGCCTTCGAAGTCGCTGGCATGAGCCAGGGCGGGCAACTGACGGCAACGGATTTCCTTTGGATGTAGCGAGGCAGGTTACAAAGCTGGAGGGCCAGGCCCATGACATTGATTAGCGGAACATCCCTGAACGACACCTTGACCGGAACCGATCAACCCGACAGCATTTTTGGCTTTGGAGGCAATGATCTCCTACTTGGCCTCAGCGGCGATGACAGTCTCTTCGGTCAAAGCGGTTATGACGATCTTTATGGAGGATCCGGCAGCGATTCTCTCGTTGGCGGCAGTGGAAATGACGAACTCCTGGGTGACGAGGGAAGCGACAGCCTGTTCGGCGGCAGCGGCTTCGATCGGCTCTTTGGCGGCAAAGGCGGTGATTTTCTGCTTGGCGATACCGGGGCCGACTCGCTCTACGGCGATGGTGGCTCCGATACGCTCTGGGGTCGGAGCGGCAGTGACACGCTCTATGGCGGAACAAGCAGCGATACGCTGGTCGGCTGGACCGGCGACGACTTTGCAGCGGGCGGGCCGGGCGACGACTTTGTGCTTGGGCTCAATGGTGCTGATACTGCCTTCGGCGGCAGCGGGCTGGACAGTATTCGCGGCCAAAGTGGAAACGACCGCATCTATGCAGGCAGTGGCAATGATCGCTTTTACGGTGACAGCGGGGCGGACCGTGTCTGGGGCGGTGCTGGCGATGAATTCATGGGCGGTGGGCCCGGAGATGATCGGATCTATGGAGATGCCGGTTCGGACACCCTCTCCCCCGACAGCGGCAAGGACACGGTCTTCGGCGGCAGTGGAAACGATACTATTCGCATCTTCGGTGACTGGGGCGGTGGCGGTGACAGTATCGACGGCGGGTCCGGCGACGACAAGCTGTTCTTGGCGCTAGAGGCAACCGTAGCCAGCTTCTTTTTTACCAACATCGAGTCGGTGCAGATCCTGGGCGTGACCGCCGGTGAGTTTCTTTTCGGCACCGATCTCAAAGACACAATCCAGGGCCTTGGCGGCAATGACAATGTTCGGGGCTACGGGAATGACGACTTGCTGCAGGGCGATGCCGGAAATGACCTCGTGCGCGGCCAGGGTGGCGACGATCTGCTGGTCGGCGGCAGCGGTGTCGACAGCCTGATCGGCGGCCCAGGTGATGACACTGCCTTTGGGAATGACGGGAAGGACTGGATCGAAGCGGGAAGCGGAGCGGACACGCTCTATGGCGGCGCCAGCAGCGATACTTTGGATGGTGGCAGCGGCACAGATACTGTTAGAGGGGGCAGCGGTAACGACACGATGTTCGTCGACACCAAGACCGACGCCGTCCAGGAGTTCGAGAACGGCGGTGCGGCGGATGTGATCCGATCCGATGCCACTGACTTTACCATTGCCGCCGGATTCTTCGGTCACGTCGAGCGACTGATCTTAAACAAGGCCGCCGGCTCTGCATCTGCGAGCGGGAACGAAGGTGACAACACCCTGCTCGGCAACTCCTTCGCCAATTCCCTGGCCGGGGGATCAGGGGACGATGTTCTTAATGGCAAGCAGGGCGTCGATACACTGGTCGGCGGCAGTGGCAAGGATACCTTCGTCGTCGATCGCAGCTCCGATTCGATCGTCGAGGCCGCCGGCGGCGGCAGCGACCTAGTCCGCGCCGAGGTGAACTACACCTTGGGATTCCACGCAGATGATCTGCGCCTGGAGGCAGGCGCCGGGGGCTTGCAGGGTCGCGGCAATGCTCTGAACAATGAGATGCGAGGCAACACCGCCAGCAACTCCCTCTCCGGCCAGAGCGGCAATGACAGTCTTTTTGGCGACGCCGGCGCCGACACCCTGCGTGGCAATGATGACGCCGATCTGCTCTACGGTGGCAGCGGGCAGGACCTCTTGGTTGGCGGTGCCGGCAGTGACAGCCTGGACGGAGATGCCAACAACGACGTTCTGAACGGTGGCGATGGTGCAGACGATCTGCAGGGCGGCGCTGGCAAAGACACCCTCTTCGGCTCTGTCGACGGAAGCTTTGCCGATCTGTTGCGCGGTCAGGCCGGCGACGACAGCATCGCCCTCGGCAATGCCGACACCGCGATCGGCGGGGCCGGGCAGGACGCCTTCATCCTGGGCGGCGACGAGGTTGGCGATGGCGCCGGATCTGGCGGTCCGCTCATTCAGGACTTCGGCGGTGTCAAGCTGAACTCCGCGGCGGAAAACGACAGCCTGGTCTTCGCCATGGGACTGGAGACCGGCAGCTTTGGCTATCGCGGCGGCAATGCCTTCACCGGCGGCGGGAACAGCGAGGCGCGCCACGACGGGCAAGGACAAATCCAGGTCGATACTGACGGCGACGGCAGCAGTGACCTGGTCTTCCGGCTGAACGGTATGAGCCAAGCAGGACAGCTCACCGCCAGCGATTTTCTTTGGTTATAGGGAGACGCTTGACGATGGCGGTATCCACAGCTTTTCTCTGGCGGGACCTCGGACAGGTTCATGCGCTTTCAAGCGGGCCGACCGGCAACTCCATGTTCGATCCTGTGGTGGTTGGGCTCAAAGATGGTAGCTTTCTGGTCGCCTACACCGATGATAGCAATACCAACGACTCCTCGAACGGCTCTGACATCATTGGGCAGCTCTATGACATCACGGGACACCCGCTTGGCACTGCGCTCCAATTGAACAGCCTGCGGCGCGTGGACAACGAGGGCAATCCAGAGCTTGCGGCCTTGAACGATGGCGGCTTCGTTCTGGTCTACGAAGACACCGACGCTGCGGGTAACTCGCTCATCTGGCAAACTCACGCGGCCAACGGCACGGTGACCCAGTCCGGCGTCATCTTAAACGATCCCGGCGCCGATGTACTCAGCCTGCCACGCGTGGCGGTCTTTCCCGACGACAGCTTCGTCGTCAGTTACGTCCGGCGTACGGGCAGCGATACGGACGTCAAGGCGAAAATCGTTCAAGCCGACGGCGCGGTCGGGCCTGAGATCGACGTCAGAGACCATCCCGATGATCCGCGCCAGGCCGATGTCGCCGTGCTGGACACCGACCGCTTCGTCATCGCCTACATCGAAGACGATCCGGCCGGCGCCCGGCCGGAGTTTCGTATCCTGGACAAGAGCGGCAGCATCCTGGTGACCGAGAACGTCCCCGCTCCCGGCAGTGTCAATCGCGAGCCGCAGATCGCTGTCCTCGCCGAGGACCGCTTCGCCATCGTCTGGTGGGACGACACAAACACCAGCAATGGCGACATCTATCTGCGCCTCTTCGACGATCAGGGAAATGACCTGGCCGGACTGGTCGAGGTTTCCGCAAACGCGGTCAACGACGAGGTCAGCCCGGCAGCAACACCGCTTGCCGACGGCGGCTTCGAAGTGGTCTTCGAGAGCAATGGCATCAACCGACAGATCCTGGCGCAACGCTTCGATGCCGACGGCAACAAGGTGGGCGGCCGCTCGGATGTCGTCTCGACCAATCAACTGCTGGACTCGCCCGAGGTCGCGCTGCTGGCAGACGGCCGCTTCGTCGCTACCTGGGCGCAGTTCGGCGGCATCGGCAATGGTGTCGACATCTCGGCCAACATCTGGGATCCCCGCGACAGCCTCGTCTTCGGCACCCCGGACGACGATAACATCGCCGGAAGCAACCAGTTCGGCTCAACAATCCGCGGCCGTGACGGCGACGACAGTATTCACGGTGGCAATCTGGACGATCTGATCGAGAGCGGCAATGGCGAGGACTGGGCCGACGGTCGAACCGGCGACGACGAGATTCGCGGCGGTGGCGGCGGCGATCGCCTCTTCGGAAACACGGGAGACGATATTCTACGCGGCGGCAATGGGATCGATACGCTGAACGGCGGCAGTGATGCAGACACAATCCTTGGGCAGAGCGGCGATGATCGGATCACTGGGGGACAGGGGATCGACAGCCTGTTCGGCGGCAGCGGCGCCGACTACATCTATGGCGGCCAGCAGTTTGATATCATCAGGGGTGGCAGTGGTCGTGACTATGCGTATGGTGCCGGCGGCGCCGACGTCTTCATCGTCGGGCCAGGCGAAGCGACGGTCGGCGACCGCTTCTTCGGCGGCTCGCTGTTCGACAATCTGCTGTTCTATGATGGAGCTGGCTTCGTCGACGGCCTTTTGATCAACAGCGTCGAACGCATTGCCTTCTACGGTACCAGCGGCGTCGACGCCATTGATGGCAGCACCGCTGCCGACAGCATGCGCGGCAACAGCGGCCGTGACTCGCTCAGCGCGGGAAGCGGCGATGATGCTCTTCTAGGCCAGGAAGGCGACGACACCATACGCGGCGATAGCGGCGACGATCGTATCTTCGGCGGCACTGGGATGGATACTCTCTTCGGCGGAGAGGGTATCGACAGCGCCTACGGCGATGACGGCGCAGACCGCTTTGCCGGAGGAACCGGGAACGATAGCCTTTTTGGCGGTCTGGGACGGGACTTCCTGAACGGCGGGAGCGGCAGCGACCGACTGTATGGCGGTAACGCTGACGACACCTTCGTAGTTGATCGCCCGTCCGACCGGGTCTTCGAGGGCAGCGGCGGCGGGCTTCGCGACCTAATCCGCTCCAGCGCGCAAAGCTTCAATCTGGCCGACGATGTGCAGGTCGAGGTCATCGAACTGGTCCAGGGCGCCGGCGATATCGACTTCATCGGGAATGATCGCGACAACAGCATCTTCGGCAACAGCGGCCGGAATGTGCTGTTCGGCGATCAAGGCAACGACACGCTGGACGGTGGCTCTGGCTCAGACACCTTGATCGGTGCCACCGGCAATGATCTGATGATCGTCGACACCAGCGGCGACCTAGTGTCGAACCAGGCCGTCCAGGGATTTGATCTGGTCATCTCATCGGTGGATTTCAGCCTGCCCAATGGGATCGAGGCCTTGGAGTTGGCCGCTGGGTCCAGTGCGATTGACGGCCTGGGCAATGCGGGCGACAATCAGCTTGGCGGTAACTCTGCAGCCAACAGTCTGGCGGGCGGCATCGGCAACGACAGGCTGATCGGAGAACGCGGTAGCGATCGCCTGGTGGGTGAAGCGAACGACGATTGGCTGGACGGTGGCGTCGGTACAGACCGACTCTATGGCGGTGGCGGTGATGACACCCTCTTCGGCGGTTCTGGAAACGATACACTCTACGGCGGCGGCGGTGACGACACACTTGAACTCAGCAATCGCGATACCGCCAGCGGCCGCAGCGGCCGCGACTGGTTCTTGCTCGACGGGGACGAGACCGGCAACAACGGTTCCGGCGGACCCGTAGTTTTGGACTTCTCGACCCCTCTCCTCAACCCCGGTATCGGTCGCGACCGCCTGGTCTTCGGCACCGGCCTGGAGAACGGCAGTTTCGATTACCGCGGCGGTAACAGCTTTTCCGGCGGCGGTAACAGCGAGGCGCGCCACGACGGTCAAGGGCAGATCCAGGTCGATAGCAACGGCGACGGCAGCAGCGATTTGACATTCCGCCTGCAGGGCATGAGCCAAGCCGGCCAACTGACGGCGAGCGACTTTATCTGGCTTTGAAGGAAATCGATCTGTCCCCTTTGCCCCGAGCCTCTGCGTCTAGGGTGTGACGGCTGACCAAAGGCCGCCACCCACAAAGGATCAAGAGGTCTAACGCAATGAAACTCTACAACGCCTCCGTCAGCCCCAATGCACAGCGCGTGCGCATTTTCCTGGCCGAAAAGGGTCTCGAGGTCGAGACCCAGCTCTTGGACCTCTTCCAGAACGAAGCCCGCAGTCCGACCTTCCTGAAGATCAACAGCCTCGGTGCGATTCCTGTGCTCACCCTGGACGACGGCACCGTCATCACAGAGAGCGTTGCGGTCTGCCGTTACCTGGAGGCGCTCAATCCCGAACCGCCGCTCTTCGGTCAGGACGCCAAGGGCCAAGCCCTGGTCGAGATGTGGATCCGCCGCGTGGAGTTGGAGATCATGCGCCCGCTGGCCGACATCGTGCAAAACACCCTCCCCTTCTTTGCCGAGCGGATGACCCAGCTTCCCGACTATGCGGCCTTGCAACGCAAGACTGCTCTTGAGAAGTTCGCCTGGCTCGACAAGGAAATCGCCGGGCGCCCCTATCTGACCGGAGAAACCTTCACCATGGCGGACATCGTCGGCATGTCGGCACTGTCGGTAGCCGGGTTCGTCGAGGCGGAACCGGGCACGGACTTGAAGAACGTCCAGGCCTGGAAAGATCGCGTTTCCAGCCGCCCCAGCTATCAAGCCTAGAGGACCGACCGCATGACCTACTATCTTCTGATGCTACGCGACCACAGCGACCGCTGGTCGACCTTCTCGCCCGAGGAGCAGCAGGCCGTGATCCAGCGTTTCAATGCATGGAACGACAAGCTGCGCGCCCAAGAGCGCTTTGTGTCTGCCGGCAAGTTAACGCAAGATCGCGGCACCACCGTCCGCGGTAAGGGGGACGAGGCGGTGGTCGACGGCCCCTATTCGGAAGCCAAGGAGGCCATTGGCGGCTTCTTTCTGGTGCGGGCCGAGAGCGCGGCCGAGGCTGCAGAGATTGCCAAAGACTGTCCGATCATCAGCTACGGCGGCTCGGTCGAGGTACGCGAAATGGCGGCGCTGATCGGGGTGGAAGGCCGCATCGACTGATGCCTGGCGCCAGCATCGCGCTCACCGAGCATCTGTTCCGCGATCGCTGGCGCGACGTCATCGCAGCTTTGGTCAACCGCTTCGGCGCCGCACGTCTGGAGCAGATCGAGGACGCGGTCCAGCAGGCCTTTCTGAAGGCGCTGGACCGCTGGTCCCTGGAAGGTCCACCGGCTAACCCGGGCGGCTGGATCTACCGCGTCGCTGTCAACAGTCTGTTGGACCAGCTGCGCCGCGAGGGTCGCTTTCCCAGCGAAGCCGTGGCCGACGACCTGGTGGACGATCGCCAGGAAGAGCCCTTGTGGTTCGGCCCCTTAGCCGACGAGGTGATGCGCATGATCCTGGTCTGCGCCCATCCCAGCCTACGCCCGCGCGAGAGTCTGGCGATCACCTTGCGCCTGATCTGTGGTCTGGGTCTGCACGAGATCGCCAGCGCCCTGCTGCTGAGCGACGAGGCCACCCACAAGCTCTTGACCCGTAGCAAGGCAAAGCTGCGCCAGGCCGCCCCCTCGCTCGAGCCCTCCCGGCTGGAGCTGGACTGGGAGAGCGCGGCCGGCTCGCGGCGCATGCTCCGCATCCTGCAGCTTATCTATCTGCTGTTCAACGAGGGCTACAGCGCCCATACCGGCGAGAGCCTGGTGCGCTTGGACCTGACGCGGGAAGCCGAACGCCTCCTCTTGCTGCTGCTGGACAGCGAGGCCGCGAAGGACCGGCGGCTTTGGGCTCTGGCTGCGCTCATCTCCTTTCAGGCCTCGCGGCTGCCGGCGCGCAGCGGACCCGAGGGGCATCTCCTGCGCTTGAGCGAGCAAGACCGCCAGACCTGGGATCAACGCAAGATTGCGCAGGGCTTCGCCTGCCTGGACCGCGCGATCGGGGGAGAGGTCTGCAGCCGCTACCACCTGGAAGCAGCCATTGCTGCCTGCCACGCAGGTGCGGCCTCTTACGAAGAGACCGACTGGCCGCAGATTCTAGCGCTCTATGATCAATTGCTGGAGGTTTGGCCCACCGCGGTGGTCCGTCTCAATCGGGCGGTCGCGCTAGCGATGGTCGAAGGCGCCGAGGCCGGGCTTGCAGCCTTGGCGCCGTTGAAGGATGAACGCGCGCTGGCCAACAGCTATCTGCTGCCGGCCGTGCGTGCCGATCTCATGAGCCAGAAGGGACGCAACCAAGAGGCTGCTGCCGACTATGAACGCGCCATCGCGCTCGCCCGCAACGAAACGGTCACCCGCTTCCTTCAAGCGCGTGCCGAAGCTCTGCCGCGCAGTTAAAGAGTTTGTCCCGTTTCGGGATTAATGCTCGTCTCAATCTTAGCGGCGGCATTCCGCCCCCGCTTCCAGAGAAGGAGATCTGCAGTGTCTGGTGTCAATGTGAACTGGTTCGAAATCCCGGTCCGCGATGTCGAGAAGGCCGCCGCCTTCTACGGCAAGGTTCTGAACTGCAGCTTCAAGGAACTGGAGGGTCCGGCCGGCCCGATGCAGGCCTTCCTGAACGGCGATGACATGGTTGGCTGTCTGGCGCAGGGCGATCACGTCAAACCGGGCGGTCAGGGCATCTCGATCTACCTCAATGCGTCCGGTGACATCGATGGCTGCCTCTCCCGTGCCGAAGCCAATGGCGGCAAGGTGGCAATGCCGAAGACCTCCATCGGCGAATATGGCGAGATCGCACAGATTGTCGATCCCGACGGCAACGCAGTCGGCCTCCACACCATGTAGAGAGAGCAGATCCCGAGCTGACAAAAGAATCAGCGACGGAAATTTGATAGTTTTAGAGAAGCCTGGAGCGTCGCAGCCGAGCACATGCAAGCGGTCGATGCTCCAGCAACAACAGGCGTGCCCTTGTCGTAGGCGCGCGCCCGGCTACACTGCCGCCATGTCGAATGAACGATGGAGCTATGATGGCGATGCCGGCCGCTGGTGCTTCTGGCGCCGCCGGCCGGCGGCCGCGCTGAGCGGCTTTGTCGTCGAGTTGCAAGCCTACTGGGAGAGCGGCGGCCGCCCTCTCGTTCGCAAAGAACTGCCGAGCGGGCTCATTCCACTGATCATCGTTTGGAGTCCGGACTTCGCGCTGGCCGACAGCCGCGAAGTCGGTGGATGGCGACCGCTGTCGTGCAGTTTCACCGCCGGTCTCGCCAGCGGCCCCGCTTCCGTCGCCTCTAGCGGCGAGGCTCTCTGCCTGCAGGTCGACTTTACGCCGCTTGGAGCACGGCGCTTCTTCCGCAGCGATCTCGACGCTCTGACTGACCGGGTGATAGCCTTCGAAGAGCTCTCGCCTGATTTCGCAACTGAACTGGAAGGCAGGCTCTTCCACTGCGCGGGTTGGGAGGCGCGCCTGGATCTGCTGGAGCGACTGGTGACCCGACGCGTTCTGGGTGCAGCCGGTGGCGATCCACGCGTGGCTGCGGCGTATTGTGCTTTGACGGCAAGCGAGGGCGCGCTCGCGGTATCCGCTCTGGCAGATCGTCTGGACCTCAGTCGCAAGCATTTGAACAGTCTCTTCAAGCGCGAGATCGGCCTCTCGCCAAAGCGCTTCGCACGCACGCTTAGATTCGGCGCCGCCGTGACGCGTCTCTCGACGCCGGAGGGCCTGAGTTTGGCCCAGGTGGCCGCCGACTGCGGTTACGCCGACCAGAGCCACTTCACCCGCGATTTCAAGGTTTTCGCAGGCGAGACACCGCAAGCGCTGCGCCGCCGCATCGTGCCGGGACAGCACAGCCTCTTACTTTAGGTAACAAAACATCAAGACGGGAGGCAGGGCGCTAGGATTGGCTGGTGCGATGCTCCATGCCAAGGGAAGGAAAACACCATGAGCAGTCGCGTCATCCCCTGTCTTCGCTATGCCGACGCCCCAGCCATGATCGATTGGCTGTGCCGGGTCTTCGGCTTCCAACGCCATCTCGTCGTGGAAGACGGCAAGGGAGGGATCACTCACGCGCAACTGACCCTGGGCAACGGAATGATTATGCTGGGCTCGGCGCGCAAGGATGAATTCGGCCAGATGCAAGGCACGGCGGAGGCGCTGGGCGGCAACAGCCAGAGTCCGTACCTGGTGGTCGAAGATGTCGACGCGGTTGCCCGACGCAGCGAGGAAGGCGGAGGCGTTATCACCCGAGAACCGCAAGATGAACCCTACGGTGGACGCGGGGCATCGCTCAGGGATCCGGAGAGCTATCTTTGGAATATCGGCAGCTATGATCCTTGGGTCGAGGATTCTTCAAATCGATAGGCCGCGATCGGCAATTGCCGGCCCTTGACAGCGATCTCGCCGACCGGCTCAAAGTCGTCCGGAGTGCCAGCGGCTTCCCAAGTCGTACTGCATATCAGGATGCGACTGTCGGTCTGTTTGTTCGCGTCCTCCAGACGTTGGGCTATGTTCACAGTATCGCCGTAGACAGTGTAACTGCGCTGACTGCCGCCGATGCTGCCGGCGGCCAGCGGACCGTTGGCAAGACCGATGCGCAGTTTGAAGACGGCGCTGTCGTAGTTGGCGGTTTGTGCATGCACTTGCAGGGCCTTGGCCGCTGCAACAGCGTCGCTTGCCGCCTGACTGCGTGGGCGCGGCAGGCCGAAGGTCGAAAGCATGGAATCACCGGCGTAGCTGAGTGCGGTGCCGCCGTGGTCGGAGACGATCTTCGCCGCATCGGAGAAGAAGGCGTCGAGGGCCGTCATGACCACCGAGGCCTCACGCTGCTCCGAGAAGCCGGTAAAGCCCTCGATATCGAGAAAGAGCACCGTGGCATTCTGCACCCTGGGCTGCAGGGCATCGGGCTGAGCCAGGATGTCGGCGGCAACATCGGTTGGCACGAAGTGGCCGAAGACCTCTTCGGCCCGCTGTCGTCGCCGTTCCGCCTCGGCGAAGGCAAGGACGGCATGGCGCGCGCGGCTGACGGCGAGCGCC
The DNA here is from genome assembly GCA_963669445.1 of Rhodospirillales bacterium. Lineage (GTDB taxonomy): Bacteria > Pseudomonadota > Alphaproteobacteria > Kiloniellales > JACOMY01 > JACOMY01. The sequence goes on along the minus strand of OY770029.1, from coordinate 47,149 downwards.
AGAAGCGCTGCCGAGCCCAACAGCACGGCGCTCTCTTCATAACGCACACCCCAGTTGATGAAGTCGATACTCAAGAGGAATTCGGTGAACTCTTCGGCGCTCGGCGTCGGCCCGAGATCGGCCCAAGAGCGCACCGTACCCTGCTCGTCCACGATGACCGCGATCACGATCCAGAAGCCGATGGTCAAGGCCGCACCGGTGAAGAGCACCAACCCCGGCATCAGCGAGAGCGCCGTCATCGCTAGTAGCAAGAAGAGGAAATGCGTTCCATAGGCCCGAAACACCAGGATCTTGGGCACGTCCTCGCTACCCATCAGCGGCAGTATCGCAGCGGCAAGGGTGACCGCCGAGACGTCGAGCGCAAAGAGTGCATAGCGATGCCAACGCCGCTCGAAGCGCGTACCAAGCGCGAAGAGGACCAGCAAGCCGGCGGTCAACATGGCGAGGCTAAGCCCCACGCCGGTCGGGTTGCCGTGTATGGTGAAGGCATAGAACTGCCAGAGGAACAAGGCAGCCAGCAGGGCTGTACGGCCGATCAGCAGAAGGCGAAACCCGCGCCGCTCTGCAACGTCCAGAATGTGGGAGGCTTCCTCAGGCGAGTCTTTACGCTCCACTCCGGCAAAGAAGGCCAGCGCTGCTGTTCTGAGCGCAGTGCCGGAAGGCGCAGCGAGGCTCATGGCTTCTCCCATTCTCTTCAACTCTGCAACACGACAGACCGAGCCACCCCAAACTGCCTGCCAAGGCCACTCATCAACTTTGGCCCGATTGCCCGTCGGTCAAGGAGCAGCAGGCAATCCCGTCGAGAATGAGGCTTGAAGCACAAAGGGTCCGGCAAGATCCTCAAGAGGCAAGCAGTTGGGCTTTCGGCCCCAGAAGCGGGAGCGCTTTCCTCGACTCCGATCTCTCGTCTGTGCTTCTGTCGAATTCTGCGTCAAAGTCCAAGAAGCGCTTGGCAAATCGCTGGCCGCAGGGCCAGCGAGACGATTACTGGAACGAAAGCCCTGAATGCCGTGCCCTCCTTCCGATTTATGCATGCCGCCGACATTCATCTAGACAGCCCGCTCAAGGGTCTTGCCGGGCAGGAGGGAGCCGCTGCCGAGAGAATCCGAACGGCAACCAGAGAGGCACTCGACCGCCTGGTCGGGCGGGCGATCGAAGAGCGGGTCGCTTTTCTGCTTCTGGCTGGCGACATCTACGATGGCGACTGGCGCGACTACAGGACGGGTCTCTTCTTCACCGCGCAGATGGGGCGGCTGAAGACCGCCGGCATCTCGGTCTTCCTGCTCCACGGCAATCATGACGCGGAAAGCCAGATCACCAAGCGGCTGGAGCTTCCCGACAACGTCCGGGTCTTTTCAGCCCGCAAGCCTCAGACCTTCCAACTCGGCTCGCATCCGGTCGCCCTGCACGGCCAGAGCTTCCGGCAACGCGAGGTCACGGACAATCTGGTCCTCGCCTACCCAGGCCCCCTGCCAGAGCACTTCAACATCGGCCTGTTGCACACCGGCCTCGGCGGGATGGGTGGCCATGCCAACTATGCGCCCTGCTCGCTCAATGATCTGATCAACAAGGGCTACGACTACTGGGCGCTGGGCCATGTTCACAAGGCGGAGGTCCTGCACCAACACCCGCATGTCGTCTTCCCCGGTAACCTGCAAGGCCGGCACATACGCGAGACCGGTGCCAAGGGTGCGACTCTGGTCACAGTCGAAGACCGAGCGGTCGTCAATTTGGAAAGCCTACCCTGCGATGTGGTGCGCTGGGCACAACTGCCGCTCGCCCTGGATGGGGCAAGCAGCATCGCATCCATCGTCGAGCGCCTGCGCGCCACCTTGGATCAGGCCGTCGTCGAACTGGCGGATGGTCGGCTGCTTGCTTGCCGGATCCTGCTGCAGGGCCGGACAGACATGCATGGCCAGCTGCTGGCATCCGAAGATCATCTGCTGGCCGAGGCTCGCAACTGTGCGCTCAGCCTGGGCGAGGAGGTCTGCTGGATCGAGAAGCTGGTCGTCGCCACGCAAGCGCCGCTGGACCCACAAGCCCTTGCAGAGCGCGAAGATGCCTTAGGCGCGCTCCAACGCATGCTCCACGAGGCCGGCGACGAGGACTTATTCAGTCAAATGGCGGCCGACATCGGCCAGATGGTCGGCAAGCTGCCGCACGAGCTACGCGCGGAGGTCGAGGACCCCGTTCTGCGGGCGGCAATCAAAAGCGATCACGCCGCGCTTATCGAGGCGGTCGCACCCTACCTTTCGGCCCGTCTGATTGCTGAGGGGAACTGACCTTTGCGTCTGAGACGGCTCAACCTCATCCGCTATGGGCACTTCACCGGACGCACGGTCGATCTGCCTAGACAGCAGGCAGATCTGCACATCATTTTCGGGCCGAACGAGGCCGGCAAATCGACGACACTGACCGCCATCGAGGACCTGCTGTTCACCGTCTCCGAACGCTCGCCTCACGGCTTCCTGCATGGCAATCAGAACCTGCGGATCGGCGCCTTGTTGGAGGCCGATGCCGCCAGCCTGGAGGTCGTGCGCCGCAAAGGGCGAAAAGACACTCTGCTCGACACCGAAGGGCATCCTCTCGCGGGCGGCGAAGCAGTGCTGAGGCCCTTCCTTGCCGGGGCCGACCAGTCTTTCTTCCAGCGCATGTTCAGCCTGGATCACGAGCGGCTGCGCAGCGGCGGGCAGGAGATCCTGGAGGCCAAGGACGACGTTGGCCAGATGCTCTTCTCGGCTGGATCGGGAGTTGCCGGGCTCAGAGACCTCTTGAACACCCTGTCCGAGGAGGCCGATGGCCTCTGGACGGCGCGGCGCGGCAAGGAACGTCGGTTCTATATCGTTCACGACAAGCTGGCCGAAGCCCAGAAGGCGCTGCGCGAGCAGACACTAACCACCAGCAAGTGGCAGGAGTTGAAGCAAGCGCGGGACGAAGCTGAAGCGGCCTACGAAACGATCAGCGAGGAGATCAAGGAGAAGACGGCCGAGGGCAATCGGCTCGGCCGTATCCGCCGGGTCTTTCACAACCTGCGCCGCATGCAGGAGCTCGAACGTGAGTTTGAAGCTTTGGCCGAAGTCGCCCTGCTACCCGAGGACGCCGGAGCGGTGCTTCAGGATTTGGAGCGTGAGGACAGCTTGGCGGCCGCCCGCCGTACGACCTTGGAAGAGCAGCTGCATCAGGAGGAGAAGAACCTGGACGCCTTGACCTTCGACGAAGCGCTGATCGGGAAAGCGATCGAGGTCCGAGACGTTGCAGAGCAAGGGATCAAGGTCCGCAGCGGCAGGGAAAGTCTGCCGAAGCGGGAAGCAGAGCTGGCCCTCGAAGAGAGTAAGCTCGGTGCCGACTCCAGTGAATTGGGTTGGTTGGAGGTAGACGTCGCGACCGTCTATGCCCGCATTCCGCCGCGCAGCAAGGTTCGTGTGGTTCGTGAACTCCTGCCCCGCCACGGCAAGTTGGCGAGCGAGGTCGAGAGCCAAGCCAAACGCCTGCAGGAGAGCCGTGAGTCCCACGAAGTGCTGAAGCGGCAAGAGGAAGAGACCGAAGCCCCTCTGGATGTGACAAGGCTCGCCGCAACCATCAGGGCACTTCGTCAGCAGGGCGACCTGTCCGGCGCTGCGCGAGCTGCGGAGAAGGCCTTTAGGGATGCAGAAGCACGCGTACAGCGACGGCTTAGGGCGTTGAAGCCAGCCGTGGCAGACGAGGCCGCGCTGATGACCATGAGCGTCCCCACCCGAGCTGAGGTGGAGGTCTTTCGAGACCGAAAGCAGGACTGGCAGCGACGCCTTCAGGCAGCACAGCAGCAAGTTCTCTCGTTCAGACAGGAAAGAGATGCCGCACAGGCCGCCTTCGATCAGCGCGTGCGGGACGAGAAGTTGATTACGCCCGAAGAGCTTGATGAAGCCCGCAAACACCGCGATCGGCTCTGGGCCCTGGTGAAGGGCAAGCATGTGGCAGGCGATGCGGTCCCGGAAGACCTGACGAGCGACTTGGAAGCCGCTCTGCCCAACCCGGCCAGCGCCTTTGAGCCTGCGATGGCCGCTGCCGATGCCCTAGCCGACCGCCGGTTCGATCAAGCCGAAGCGGCCGGCCAGATCGCAGAAATCAAACGCAAGATCGGCGAGTTGGCAACGCTGCTCGAGCAAGCACAGGAAAACGAGAGCAGGCTGGCCCGGGAAAGCGAGGCCTTGACGTCGGATTGGGTCGAACTGTGGCAAAACGATTCCTTCGAACCCGCAACGCTAGAGACAATGCTGACCTGGCTGGACGAGCGGGAGCAGGTGCTGGAAGAGATCGAATCGCGCGAGACGGCGCAGACCACTTGGGAATCTCTCCTAGAGGAAGAGCGGGCCGCCAAGGACCTCTTGCTCACCGAACTGGCGGCCGTCTCCGTCGATATCGCCAACCTCGTCAACGACAGCCTGCCAATCGTTATCGAACGCGCTGCGGAGTCCCAGCTTCGGGAGGAGGCCAAGGCACGTAAGAGAGCCGACCTCGAGGACGCGATCAAAAAACTCGAGACGGAGATCTCAGGTCATGAACGACACTTTGGGAAGGCTAACGGAGCCCTTGACGCTTGGCGACACGACTGGAGGGTTGCACTGGCCGAGCTGGGATTGGCCGAAGAATTGACAGTCGAAGCGATTGAACCCGCGCTCGATCTAATCGAAGACCTTCGCAAGACAGCGGCGAAGATCAGCGACCTTCGCCACAATCGCATCGACAAGATCAAGCAGGACCTCGCCAGCTTCGATCAGGCGGTACGCGACCTCGTTACAAACTTGGCCGACGATTTTGCCACTCTAGCGAGCGAAGAAGCGATAGCAAAGCTGTTGGCGCGTCTGAACGAAGCCGAGAAGACTCGCGATCAACACGAACGTGCGCTCAAGGCGGCCGAAGAGCTGAGGAAACAGATAAGGGCCCTCGACGCAGAGGTTGGCGAACGGAGGGCCTCGCTTTCTCACCTGAAGGAAATGGCTGCTGTGGCCGACACCCCCGCTCTGAAATCGGCCATCACCCAATCCGATCGTAAGCGCGCTCTGCAACGCGAAAGTCTCGAAATCATCGAACGACTACGATGCGACGGTGACGGCAAGTCTCTCGAAGAGTTGGTGGAGGAATCTACAGGTGTCGCGTTCGACGAGATCAGCGCATTGACCGAATCGATTGCTGCAGAGGTGGATTCACTGAGGGCGCAGGAGCATGAGGCCATTGAGGTCCGTTCGAAGGCTCGCGACGCTTTTCAGGCCATCGGCGGCGACGATGCGGCCGCCCGGGCAGCGGCCGACAGGGAAGAGGCGCTCTCCGAGATGCGGGACGTGGCTGAGCGCTACGTCCGTGTGCGGACCTCGGCGATCCTCCTGCAATGGGCGATCGATCGCTATCGTCGGGAAAAGCAAGCCCCTCTCCTCACGCGCGCCGGCGCTTTGTTCGCCCTGCTCACTGGCCACTCCTTTGCCAGCCTCGATGTCGCATTCGGCGAGCAGGACAAGGCAGAGCTGAGGGGTCTGCGGCCAGATGGCAGCCAGCTTGCCATCTCCGGCATGAGCAGCGGCACCGCCGATCAGCTCTACCTGGCCCTCAGAGTGGCGGCGGTCGAGGACTATCTGGAGCGTGCGGAAGCCCTGCCCTTTGTGGCCGACGACCTCTTCATCAATTTCGACGACGCGCGCGCGGCGGCGGGGCTCCGCATTCTGCAAGACCTGAGCCGTAAGACGCAGGTCTTGTTCTTCACCCATCATCAGCATCTGGTCGACCTTGCACAGCAGACTTTCGTGGAGCCGATCAATCTTGTGCGGCTAACCGATCAGCAAGCAGCAACTTCCTGATCCGCTTTGGGCTTCGGTCAAGCGATTGGCCGCCTCGGTAGATCCCGCGGCAGCTCTAAGACAACATTGAGGCCGCTCGGGCTGTTACCGCCCAATCGCATGGCACCACCGTGCCGATCGACGACATCGCGCACAATGGAGAGACCCAGGCCAAAGCCTGACTGAGCGTTTGCCCTGCGCGCAGGATCGCCCCGTCGAAAGGGCTCCAAGAGCATCTCGCGATCTGCCGCCGGAATGCCGGGGCCATTGTCGGCCACGGAGAGGCAAATGCGCTGTTCGTTGGCGTCGAGGATCAGTCGAACGCTTGTATGGCTGGCGAAGTTCGCTGCGTTCACCAAAAGATTGGTAACAGCACGCGCAATTAGCCCGCAGTCGGCATGGATGATTGCCCGATCAGGGCCCTGAAATCGACAGCTATGATCTTTGCTGTCAAACTCGTCGCATAGGGTCTGTAGCAAAGCCGATAGATCAAAGGCTTCGACCTTGAGTTCTCGCGAGCGCTCGCGTAGGTACAACAAGGCCGAATCCAGCATAACCTGCATTGTGCTTATGTCTGCCAGCAAGCGTTCGTCTTCATTAGAGGCGCCGCGCGTCTCGATTCGCAAACGCATACGGGTGAGCGGTGTCCGCAGATCGTGCCCGATCGCCGCCAATGTTTGGGTACGCGCCTGAACCAAAGAAGAGATTCGGGCCTGCATCTCGTTGAAGGCAGCAGCAAGCCGCCTGAGTTCGCTCGGCCCGCGCTCGGGAATAGGCTCCACATCGAGGTCGTCGCTGAAGCGCTCGACAGCGACCGACAAGCGCCTCAGCGGTGCAATCAAGGCCTTGCTGGCCCAAAATGTTAGGCCGCCGAGGCTCAAGAGCACAATCAAGGCAACGAGCGCCTGGCTGCCAAAGGGGATGGGCCCAGGCGGCCCCTGATCTTCTGGGGTCAGCGTAAGCCAGGTCCCGGGCGACACCTCTACGCCGATGATGTGGTTAACGATCAAGGGAGGCCAAGCTCGGACTTGCACCTCTCCGACGGCGACTCTGTCCAAGGGAAGGCTTGGGAGAGCCTCACGCAGCACCGACAGATAGGCAGTACCGATGGCGCTGAGATCTGATTCGGGCAGGGGCTGAAAGTCCTGCCGTAGAGCCAAGCCCGTGCCCGCCTCTGTAGCTGCCTCGAGCAGCCCATCACGCCTCTCAAGCTCCTGCTTGTCCACGATCGATAGGGTCGTCAGCAAGGGTGACAAGAAATGCGCAGCGACAGTTTCAGCCGGGGGCCGTTCAAACCCGCTCAGGCTCGCGGAAACTACCAGCATCTTTAAGCCAACTGCCAAGGCCTGCAAGGCCACAATCAGCATCGCGATTTGGAAGTGCACCGGGATCTCGCCCCACCGCTGCAAAACACGCCTCATCGCCTGGTGACCTCCGCGGTCAGAACATAACCGCCGAGCCGAACCGTCTTCAAAAGGTCGGGACACTTTGGGTCTTGCTCGATCTTGCGCCGGATGCGGCTAACCAAGGTATCGATGCTGCGATCGAAAGGGGTCGCGTTTCGGCCATGAGTTAGATCCACAAGCTGATCGCGGCTGAGAATCTGGCGAGGGTTCTCGCAGAGGACCTGCAAAAGGTCGAACTCGGCGCTTGTTAATGTCACGCTCGCGCCGTTTGGGTCTGTCAGCTCTCGCATGAGAGGACGCAAGGTCCACCCGCAAAAGCAGTAGGTGCCGTCGGTTATCTGCGTGGTTTCACCGACCTGTTGCACGCGTCTTAGAACAGCTCTGATCCGAGCGAGCAGCTCTCTCGGACTGAAGGGCTTGCCAATGTAATCATCGGCGCCAATTTCCAGGCCGACGATACGATCAGTCTCTTCACGCATTGCGGTGACTATGATTACCGGCAGGTGTCTAAGGCGATCTCTGCGCTCTCTCAATCTGCGAATGAGGGTCAGCCCGTCTTCGTCGGGCAGCATAAGGTCTACCACCAGGAGGTCGGGCTCGCTGGTCTTCAAGGCCCGCTCCAGGCCGCCCGCACTTCCGGTGGTAGACACCCGAAGGCCATTCCTCTCTAGGAACTGGGCGACCAGTTGCGCGATGTCTTTGTCGTCCTCGACGATCAGGATGTAGGCATCAGTTTGCATGAAGGACTAGGTACCAGCTTCGACCGCTGTGACCAGGCCCTTGTGTAGACCAATGGACGGAACTGGCCGTTTCGGACACAACGAGACACAAAGAGACATAAGAGTTCAAACTGGAACCAACTGCTCAGCCGGTCAGTGCGCTGCAAGAACACCGAGAGGAGAAGACCAAGACCCGCAACGCGAAACTTCACAAGGATGGCAGCCTGGCACCTCCCGAAAGGCAGCACCGTCAGGCGATTACCGACTCTGTACAGATCGTCTCTGGTAAGCAAACGCAGTATAATCATCCGCATATAGAGCCTCGACTCTTAGTCGCTGCCTATTGCTCAGCTCTATCTTCATTGAACTAGATGCATTGTAATGATGTAAACCTGCCTTGGATTCAATAAAATTCTTGACCCCAAGTCGACCGAACAAATTCATCAAATCATTGCGAATGTTCTCCACTCTGCCGATAACGTCATAATCAATCCACCCAAAGGCAATATTATGCACCTGTAAACGAAAATGTTTGTCGGTTAACAAGCGGTCTTCGGAAAAAGACAGCTCGACATAAGAGAGAAATGCATCCAAATTATCAGAGACTGATTGGTTTTGGTCAAAGCCAAATTTCTTGATATGCTGCAGATGGAGGTCAACAGATTTATTCGTAAGATCGATGAAAAAATTCCGAAACGCCGAAAGGAAACGATCTTCCGGATGCCGTACCATGGTCGCCTTGAGCGTATGATCATTGAATAGAGCGTTGAGATGCGATCGCCAATGGTTAAATCCATGTACAAAGTCATCTGTTTGACTGTGCACAGCATCAGAGCAAACCTTGCCTTTCGAGTATTCGTAAATTACATTCGTTACCGTTGTGCATGCTGCCTTAGAATTCTTTACAAACAACAACCGCCCATCATCTGATTGAACTATATCTGGCAAAATACACTTTAATTGTTTGTCAATTCTGTGAAATTCCTGAAGGTCCCGGTAGCGTTGTACAAAAGGGCGCAGGGCAACATATTTCAACGAGGTTTTCTCTTTGGCAAGATACACTGTCTTCGCAGGAGAGCGTTTCTGGAATGATGGGGCCAAACGAAGCGGGCTGATAGTCTTCAGTGATTCTGACAATGCTGGGCTCATCCTGATACCTCCACATGCAACGGCTAGGTCTGCGGTTCGCGATTGAGCGTTTGCCTGCAGTCCTAGTTAGCAGACGGGGTTGAGGACGCCAGGGTCAGCACAGCAGCTTTTGCGCCTCTTGATGGCCTCAGCCACAAGGGGACAAAAGACTCTAAATGTGGGAAACAGATCCCTCGCTGCTGAAAGGCATCGAAACCAAAAGCCATTCTCTTCTGTCAATGCGCAGAAGCGGATCCCAGGAACCGCACAAGAGGCTTAGGCGGGCTTCAGCACAGCTTCGAGGAACCTGAGGTTTCGGTGAAGATGACGGCTATCGATCCCGCCACCAACAGCTCGTCGATCTGGCACACGAGACCAGCATTGGCTCGTTCAAACTCTTGTTGCTATCGGAGCCGTAAGCGGCCGCAAGCTAAGAGAAACCTGCCCCCGTCAGGCGCTCGGCCGCTGCTCGAAGCCGGCGAGCGGGCGCGGCACCTCTTCGCGGGCCTCGACTTCGCGCACCTGCGCCATGGGCGGCCCCAAGTGCAGCCGCCGGATCATTTCCCGAACGGCCGCCTCAGATCCTATCAGCAGGGCCTCGACACGCCCGTCGCGGCGATTGCGGACCCAGCCTGTCAGGCCCAGCGCTCGCGCCTCCTGGCAGGTCCATCCGCGAAACCAGACACCTTGGACGCGGCCGCTAACGTAGACGTGGCGAGCAATGTCGCTCACCGCCGGCGGCCCCTGCCGGGATTGCGGCCCCAGACGTAAAGCGCTTCCATGGCCAGGTCGCTGGCACGCTTGGCAGAGGCCTCCCACTCAGGGCCGCGCAGCCACTGATCCTCCATGGTAATGGCAGGCGCCCCCTGCTGCTCGTGCATCAAGCGATTTCGCAGGCCGCGCAGCCAAGCCTGATCCTCGCCACGACTGTGCTCCGGAAAGCCGCTGTTGAAAGCCTGAGCGTCGACGATGGCGCCGGCCAGGATGACAACGGCTACCCAGGCGCCACTGCAGAATGCGCGCTGCAACTCGACCATCAAGGCAGCGGCCTGCTCCGACAGCCTGCCGGCACCGCCGGCCGCATGGGCCTCTTCCTGCCTGGCCAGCCAGTCCTTTCGCGCCTCCCACAGGCGCTCGCTGGGGCGTTCGATCAGCTCCAACATGGGACCAGGACTACCAGCTTATTCGAACTCGACGATGGCTTGATCGACGGCAAGAGACTCACCGGGCGAACAGTGGAGCTTTTTCACCGTCCCATCAGCTGCAGCCCGCAGCACATTTTCCATCTTCATTGCTTCGACCACAGCCAACTCCTCACCGGCCTTGACCGACTGACCGACCTCGACCGCGATCGAGACCAGAAGGCCCGGCATGGGTGAGAGCAGGAAGCGGGAAAGATCCGGCGGTGCCTTGATCGGCATCAGCCGCAAGCGCTCGGCCGCAACTGGTAGCAACACCAGAGCCTCGATCTGAGCGCCGGCGTGGGTGAAGATCCAGCGCGGACCCTTGCGATCGACCTGGATCACCTTGGTTACACCGTCGATCTGGGCTTCGATCAGTGGCGCACCCGGTTGCCAGGCGCTTTCGATGGTGGCGTCGCCCAGCTCGGTCGTGGCCGCAAAGCCGCTGGAGTGCGGCTGCAGCCGCACGGCATGCTCGTGGCGGCCCCCGCTGTCCTCGATGCAGACAACCCAGTCCTCCAGGTGACGCGGGCGCAGGCTGACCTGACCGGAGACCTGGCCTTCGCGTTCCGCCATGCGGCGCGCGACCATCGCTGCTGCCAGCACCAGGCTGCGCAGCACCTCGCCTTCCGGATGTCCCGGGCGATAACCGTCGGGGAACTCCTCGGCGATGAAGTTCGTGGTCATATTGCCGGCGCGGAAGCGCGGATGGCACACCAAAGCGGTCAGGAAGGCCGCATTGTGGTTGATACCGCGGATGTAGTAGCTGTCGAGGGCCTGGGCCAGACTGTCCGCGGCAGCATCACGGGTCTCCCCGTAGCCGATCAGCTTGGCGATCATGGGATCGTAGTAGATTGAAATCTCCGAGCCCTCGTTGACGCCGCTGTCGATCCGAACGGCGGGTCCCTCAGCCGGTGGCAGGTAACGAGCCAGGCGGCCGATGGAGGGAAGGAAACCACGCGCCGGGTCTTCGGCATAGACCCGCGCCTCGACCGCCCAGCCCTCAATGCCGATATCCGCTTGATCCATGCTGAGCGCTTCGCCGGCCGCCACCCGGATCATCCACTCCACAAGGTCGATACCGGTGATCAACTCGGTCACCGGGTGTTCCACCTGAAGGCGGGTGTTCATCTCCAAGAAGTAGAAGTTCTTGTCCTTGTCGACGATGAACTCGACGGTGCCGGCCGAGTGATAGTCAACGGCTTTCGCCAAGGCCACGGCCTGCTCGCCCATAGCGGCACGGGTGCGGGAATCGAGGAAGGGCGAGGGTGCCTCCTCCAACACCTTCTGATGCCGGCGCTGGATTGAGCACTCGCGCTCGTTCAAGTGAAGGATCTTGCCGTGCTTGTCGCCAAGCACCTGGATTTCGATGTGGCGGGGCTCTTCGACGAACTTCTCGATGAAAACGCGGTCGTCACCGAAGCTTGAACGGGCTTCGTTCTGCGCCGAGCGAAATCCCTCGCGGGCCTCGCCGTTGTCATGGGCAATGCGCATGCCCTTGCCGCCGCCACCGGCCGAAGCCTTGATCATGACCGGGTAGCCAATGTCCTTGGCGATCCCCACGGCCGTTTCGGCGTCGGGAATCGCGTCCAAATGGCCGGGCACGGAAGAAACCTTGGCATCCTGTGCCAACTGCTTCGAGGCGATTTTGTCTCCCATCGCCTCGATAGCGCCGACCGGCGGACCGATGAAAACGATTCCGGCCGTCTCCAATGCCTCGGCGAAAGAGGCCTTCTCCGACAGGAAACCGAATCCCGGGTGTACGGCCTGGGCACCCGTGTCCTTGCAGGCCTGGATGATACGGTCGGCGCGCAAGTAACTCTCGGCCGAAGGCGCCGGGCCTATAGCCACGGCCTCGTCGGCCATACGCACGGCCAAGCTATCGGCATCGGCGTCGGAAAAGACGGCAACGGTCTTGATGCCGAGGCGACGGCAGCTCTTGATCACCCGGCAGGCGATCTCACCACGGTTTGCGATCAGAATCTTGTCGAAGAGGGGCATGGCGGTCTCTGCTGTCCCTTGCGTCGGAGCCAAGTGGCCCTAGAGCGGCCCTAGAGGGGAATGTTGTCGTGCTTTTTCCAAGGATTGGAGAGCTGCTTCTTGCGCAGCATGCGTAGCGCCATGCCGACCCGGCGGCGGGTGCCGTGCGGCATGATCACATCGTCGATGAAGCCACGCGAGGCGGCAACGAAGGGATTGGCGAACTTCTTGCGGTATTCTTCAGTGCGCGCCTCGATCTTCTCCGGCTCGCCCGCATCGGCGCGGAAGATGATCTCGACAGCACCTTTGGGACCCATGACCGCAATCTCCGCGGTCGGCCAGGCATAGTTCACGTCGCCGCGCAGATGCTTGGAGGACATGACGTCGTAGGCACCACCGTAAGCCTTACGGGTGATCACGGTCACCTTCGGCACCGTTGCCTCGGCATAGGCGAACAGCAGCTTGGCGCCATGCTTGATAATCCCGTCATACTCCTGCGAGGTTCCGGGCAAAAAGCCCGGCACGTCGACCAAGGTGACCAGCGGGATCGAGAAGCAGTCGCAGAAGCGCACGAAGCGTGCGCCCTTCTTCGCCGAATCGATGTCCAAGCAACCGGCCAAAACCAAGGGCTGATTGGCGACGATGCCGACCGTGCGGCCCTCGACCCGACCAAAGCCGACGATGATGTTGGCGGCATAGTCGGGCTGCAGCTCGAAGAAATCGCCCTCATCGACCAGGCGGTGGATCACCTCCTTCATGTCGTAGGGCTTGTTCGGATTGGCCGGGACCAGGTTGTCCAGGGCGAATTCCTCGCGCAACAGGGTATCGCTGGTCGGCCGTTCGGGCGGCGGCTCGCGGTTGCTCGCCGGAAGGAAATCGATGAAACGGCGCAGCTCCAGCAAGGCTTCGACGTCGTTCTCGAAGGCCAGATCTGCCACCCCTGACTTGGTGGTGTGGGTTATCGCCCCGCCCAGCTCTTCGTGCGTCACCTTCTCATGCGTCACCGTCCGGACCACGTCGGGGCCGGTGACGAACATGTAGGAGCTATCCTTCACCATAAAGATGTAGTCGGTAATCGCCGGCGAATAGACTGCACCACCGGCACAAGGCCCCATGATCAGCGAGATCTGCGGGACCACGCCGGACGCCATGACATTGCGCTGAAAGACCTCGGCATAGCCGGCCAGCGAGGCGACGCCCTCTTGTATGCGCGCGCCACCAGAATCGTTGATCCCGATTACCGGCGCGCCCAGCTTCATGGCCTGGTCCATGACCTTGCAGATTTTCTCCGCATGGGTCTCCGACAAGGCGCCGCCGAAGACGGTAAAGTCCTGGCTGAACACAAAGACCAGCCGACCGTTCACCGTGCCCTGCCCGGTCACCACACCATCGCCGACGATCGAGGTCTTCTCCATGCCGAAGTCGGTGCAGCGATGCTCGACGAACATGCCCCACTCTTCGAAGGAGTCCTCGTCGACGAAGAGCTCGATGCGCTCCCTGGCGGTCAGCTTGCCCTTGGAATGTTGCGCATCGATGCGCCTTTGTCCGCCTCCCAGTCGCGCGCTCGCGCGCCTTCGTTCCAGTTCTTCAATGTTCTCGCTCACGCCGACGTCTTCCCTTGTCCCGCGACCTTTGCCGTCAAGCTGGATAGCACGCTGCGGCGCACAATCCAACTGACGCCAAGCTATGGAAGGGCCGGCAGATCTAGGGCTGCATTGGGCTGAGTAGGCGCAAGAACCGCTCGGCAGCCAGCAACTCTCCCAAGCGTAGAGCACGCCGCTTGCTGGCCTCGGCATCCTCACCCCACTGTTCCAGCTGAAAGGTCTCGTCCAACTCCGCGTGCTCGAAAGTTCTTGCAGCGTCGAGCTCCGCTTCCAGAAGCGCCAGCCCCAGTACCAAAGAGCCGGTTATGCGCACCGTCTGCGCGACCGCGGTCAGGGCAAAGTCGTCTAGCAGCAGCAGCGGCGCCCTCAGTGCAGCCAAACTGCTATCGACCTGCGGCACCGAGACGATGCCGCTGGTGACCTGGAGCGGGGCGTCGTAGCGCAGGGCGGCCCAGTCTAGCAGTGGTTGCCAATGCTCATGCTGACGCTGGCGCAATGCATCCGGCCGCTCCGCCCGATAACAGAGCAAATCGTTGCCGGCATAGGCCGCCGTCTCATCAAGGATCTGCTCCCTGGCTAGACTGGTCTGATCGATCGACGTGCAGGCGAGCTGCGTCAACGGCATAGAAGGGGGATGCACCACCTCCCCTTGCGCGCGCCATTCTTCGGCCAAGGCCTCGGCTAACTCTGGATTGGGCAGCAGCAAACCCTGCTTTGCCGGCGTCCGGACCGGCCGGCGGTCAAGGAGGACGGCATGTCCGTCCGCCTCCGCACCGACAGCGACTTCCTTATAGAAGCGTTTCATGCGGTGACGACTACCTCAATTTCCGAAGAGATTCTTAATGCCCTCGGCTGCGTCCTTGACACCGCTCTCGACGGCACTGCCAGCTGCCCCCACGCCATCGCCAATGGCCTCGCCGACCGAACCCGCGGCTTCTCCAGCATCCTTCAGGACGCCGATCGCCGCATCGCCGCCTTTCTGCGCCCAACGGGCCGCCAGCGATGCCATTCCACCGCTGGATTCGATGGTCTTGACCGTCGCTGCGCAGGCCTTCGCCGGATTGCCGATCTTGCGAAGCTCGAGATCTAAGAGGTCGCCTGCCAGCAGCGGGGGAAAGAGTACCATGCCGGCAACCTCGGCCGCCCCCAGTGCCGTTCCGGCCGGGTCAGGCAGGACGGTGGGATCGGCGATCGGCCCGGTAATCCGAACCGGTACCACCAAGGCCGAGAGGCTGATGCCCCGGCCGCTGGTGTCAACATAGAGATCCAAATGCTCGCTCAGAATATCGATCTTGCCCGATACGGTGCTGATGAAGCCGTCGCCGGCGATCGCCGTGGCCTCGCTGCGCCCGGTGCCACCATACCAGATGAGATCATTGACCACACAAGTGAGGGTAAGAGCATTACCGCCGCCGAACAGGGGCGAGAAGATCTGGGTCAAACCATCGCCGAGTAGTGCCAGGACGCCATCGCGCACCACTGTGTCGGAAGAGGTTGCGCGCGTTCGACCTCGCATGGAGGAAACCATGGCACGCAGGTCCTCGCCCTCCCCCTTCAGGTCCCAGGATCCCTGGAGATGCCCGCGCAGGGGAAGCCCCAAGATCGGCCCGTAGTCCAGGCCCGCAAGGCGGCCCTTGGTCTCAAAGCGGGTCGGGCCCTGGCGGCGGTTCAAATGCAGGGTGCCGTCGAACTTGGCCTTGGCATAGGTGAATGACAGCGGGGCCAGCGTAAGCGCGCGTTCCTCCAACAAGACCTTGGACTTGAGTTCGGTGAGTGAGGAGCCATCCGGCAGAGAGATCGCGTCGACGACGAGATCGAGAGAGAGGTCTGCCAAGTCCATGGATGCCATGGGAAAGGCAACATCCGGTACCAAGGGTGCAGGACCAGAATGCGCAGGATCCGGGCTCCAAGGGCCGACGAACACCTGGTCGGGCACCAGGCGTTTGGCCGTGAGGTTACCCGAGATGCGCGGCACAGCGTCGGAGAGATCGGCTGAGAGGCTGCCGGCAAGATTGCTGTCGCCCAGTTTGACGGTGAGACCGTCCAATGAAAGCGCCTCGGGTGCCAGAGCAACCCGGCTCTCCAAATCCAGAGGGCCGACCGCTGGCAGATCGGTGCCAAGGAGCGGTGAGAGCTGCTCGAGCTTTCCTGCCTTGAGCGCCAGGGTGAAGTCGAGCTTGCCCTGGCCCTGGACATGCCCATCCACCTTCAACTCGGCGCCAAAGACATGTCCCTGCAGAAAGAAGGGAAAGCGTCCGTCGGCCAGCATCTGCCGCATGCTCCCCAGCTGGAAGAACAGCTCGAACGCGCCTTTGTCGACTTTGCCTTTCATCTCGCCGGAGAGTGCGTCGTCCAGATCGCCTGCTCCTGCGGTCATGCTCTCGATTTCCAAGCGGCGCGGTTTGGCACCCGGAGCCGTCAACAGCTCGACGACGGCTTTGGTGACGCTGACCTCCTTGAACGAAGGGAGAGCATCTGCGGCATCGGCCTTGCCAACCTCACCGTCTTTGACCTGCCAGTTACCGACACCGGCTGCGTTGCGTACCAGATTGACTTTGGGCTCCACCAGCGCCAGACGCTCGACGGCGATCTCGCTGGACAGCAGCGGTAGCAGAGCCAACTGCAGCTCCAAGCGCTTGACCTTGGCCAAGGGCTCCGACCCGGCCCAAGGCGCGTTGGCCAGAGTGACCTCTTCCATAACGATGGCCGGAGAAAGCGAGACCTCCATCGAGACATCGCCGGCAATCGTCAGCTTGCGGCCGGTGGCCTTTTCCGTCTCTTTCTCGATCAAGGCCTTCAGGTCTTCAACGGGAAAGTTCGAGAGCGTCACGTAGCCCCCGACCAGGACGGCGACAACCAGCGCAAAGAGACCAATCA
The DNA here is from genome assembly GCA_963669445.1 of Rhodospirillales bacterium. Lineage (GTDB taxonomy): Bacteria > Pseudomonadota > Alphaproteobacteria > Kiloniellales > JACOMY01 > JACOMY01. The sequence continues at coordinate 30,447 of OY770029.1, read as the reverse complement.
GGAGCCATTTCAGGAGTCTCATGTGAGCCTCTGTCCTTCTTGCCCAAAGAGGCAGGCCAAGTTAAGCGCCGCGCGCCTCCAGTTGCGTCCGTGCCGCTTCGACCCGTCCTAGATCCAGGCCCAGCTGCGTGCATGCCTCGACGAAGTCCGCTGGTGGCGGCGCTTCGATCCGAAGCGTGGTCTCATCCTCGGGATGCGGCACTGCAAGTTCCGCTGCATGTAGCATGAGGCCACTTGCAATGCCCTTTGGCCCTTTCGTCGCGCCATACTTGGTATCGCCAAGGATCGGATGACCGATAGCAGCCAAATGCGCCCGGATTTGGTGCGTTCGTCCGGTGAGCGGCGCGACCACGACAAGCGCGGCACGCGCACCGGCGTTGGCAGCCACGGCATAGAGGGTCTCGGCCGCCTGGCCCAGCGGGTCGCTTCGCATACGTTCCTGCCCCTCACCACCTGACTTGGACAAGGGTTTGTCGATCCGACCCGCGCGACGCTTGGGAACGCCCTGAACCAGCGCGAAGTAGAGCTTGCGGGCCGTGCGACCTTCAAAGCTGCTGGCCAAGGCCCGCGCAGCCGAAGCCCGCTTGGCCATCAGCAGCACGCCGCTGGTGTCGCGGTCCAATCGATGCACCAAACGCGGCGCCGGTTGCCCCGCCGGCACCAGACCCAGGGCAAGACGATCCACCGAGAGCCGCTGCCCGGTACCGCCCTGGACGGCAAGACCGGCAGGCTTGTTCAAGGCCAGAACCCAGTCATCCTCGAACAGCAAGCCATCACGCAGACGCTGCAGAGCCGCCGGATCGGGCGGCGGACCGGCCTGCTGGGGCTCGGTCTGTTGGAACTGCGGGGGCAGGCGAACCTGCTGACCCTCGCTGAGGCGCATATCGGCCTTGGCGCGTCCGCCGTCCACGCGGATCTGCCCGCTGCGTAGCAAGCGCTGTATCAGGGCTTGCGGCACGCCCGGATAGCGTTTCTTGAGCCAACGATCTAGGCGCTGGCCAGCACCCTCGGAGTCGACGCTGTCTTGCCGTGCTGTCTTCAGGGTCATTGCCGTCAGTTCGCTTTCGATCATTCTACGCGCGCAATTGAGCGCATTAGTGGCGCCCGGCGTCCGCGCATGCTAGCCTAAAACGCGAAGGAGCAGTTTAGCAGCTCTCAACGGCGGTTTGCGTTGAGAACAGCGCTGAATGGAGGCTGGAGAACAGAGTCGATGCCAACGCCGAGGCCCGATTCCGGCCGTGACGCGCGGCCGGGCCTACTTGAGTCCATCAACGAGTTTGCCTTGCAGCTCTTCATGATCGACCGCAAGGGTGATCTTTACTGGTATGTTGCCCGTAAAGTGGTCGAAAACTTGGGCTTCGTCGACTGTGTAATCTACGATCTGGATCGAAACCGTGACCTGCTAGTTCAGGTTGCTGCAATAGGGGCCAAGAACCCAACCGGCAAGGAGACTGCCAAGCCTCTGGAGATTCCGCTCGGACATGGCGTTGCAGGTTCGGTTGCGGCCAAGGGCGAGGCGATCATCGTTGCGGACCTCTCCAACGATCCGCGCTACATCGCCGATTTGGAGCCGGCACGGTCTAAAGTCTGCATTCCTCTTATGATCGACGGCAAGGTCGTCGGCGTCATCGACTGCGAACATCCCGAACCTGATCACTTCGGAGAGAGCGCCTTGGTCATTCTGACCAGCGTCGCTGCGATGACCAGTGCCAAGTTGCGCTTACTGGAAGACACCGAAGAGGCACTGCGTCAAAACCGAGAGCCCAACGAAATGAACCGGCGCCTTGAGGCGGAAATGGACGCAAGACGCACAGCAGAGAACGCGGTTGAGACCCGTGATGTCTGGCTACGTGCGATTCTGGAGAATGCGCCAATCGAAATCGCCCTGAAGGATCGCGAGGGCCGCATCATGGCGATCTCTCGTAACGTGGTCGAGGATCAAGGGCGCACTATAGACGAGTTCATCGGCAAGACGACAAAGGACCTTATCCCACCTGAGGTCGCGGCCACCTATATGGATGCCGACCGGGTCGTTGTGGATGAAGGGCGCCCAATTCAGCAGGCTGTGACCGAGGAGTGGGAAGACCATACACGCCATTTCCTCAACGAAAAGTTTCCTCTGCGCGACGACGCAGGTCGGATCATCGGTGTCTGTAGCCTCACCTCGGACATGACGCAGTTGAAAGAGGCCGAGCAACGACTGCACCAAGCGCAAAAGATGGAGGCCATCGGCAAGCTGACGGGCGGCATTGCGCACGACGTCAACAACTTGCTTGCTGTCATTCAGGGCAATGCGGAACTCATTTTGGACGAGGAAGATCAGGCCGAAGACTATGTCAATGCGATCGTCCAAGCGACCGGGCGTGGCGCCGATCTTACTCAACGCCTCCTCGCCTTTGCACGCCAGCAGCCCCTGAAGCCAAAACCGACTTCGATAGATCGCCTGGTGGTTGACGCAACGATGCTGCTGCGGCGGACCCTGGGTCCGGCGATCAACATCGATATCAATCTACCGAAGGATCTCTGGACCACCTCGGTCGATCCCGGCCAGATCGAGAATGTGATCCTCAATCTCGCCCTCAATGCGCGTGATGCAATGCCGGACGGTGGCCTGCTTTCGATCTCCTGCTTCAACTACACCTTGGAGGAGGATTACCTCGACCAGAAGGAACTCGTGCCCTCCGGCGACTATGTCTGCCTGGATGTCGACGACAATGGCGGCGGTATGGATGCCAACGTCGCCGAACAGGCGTTTGAACCGTTTTTTACAACCAAAGAGGTCGGAAAGGGCAGCGGCCTTGGCCTCTCCATGGTTTATGGTTTTGCCAAGCAGTCCGGCGGCCATGCGACGATCACCAGCGAAGAAGGGCGCGGCACCAAGGTGCGGCTTTATCTGCCGCGCTGGCAGGGGAAGGCGATGCCGTCACAGCAAGAGGTCATAACGCACTCAAGGCGCGGAAAAGGTGAACGCGTTCTCGTCGTCGATGATGAAGGCGAGATGCGCGATCTCTCGAAACGCCTCTTGAGCGGCTTGGGGTATCGAGCAACGGTCGTCGAGAACACGGCGAGCGCCATCGCCGCACTCTCTGACCCCGAAGCCTACTCTTTGCTGCTGAGCGACATTCTCTTGGGCGAAACAAAAACCGGCTTGGATCTAGCCCGCCAGGTCAAGAGCCTTCACCCCGACATGGCCGTCGTCCTCATGTCCGGCTATCAGGCCGGCGCCGACGGGGCGCCAAAGGGCAGTATCTATCTGAAGAAACCCTTCCGACGCGCACAACTGGCCAAGGCGCTTCGGGACGCACTCGACCAGGACGCAACCAAATCGCAACGCCTAATCGTCTGATTCACACTCTAGACTGAAGGACGCAGCAGCCAGAGCATGAGGAAGACGCCGCCGACGCAGAGCAAGACCGAAGAGAGGGCGTAAAAGAGCGCCAGAAGGTGCTCGTTGCGTTCGAACAGGAGGACGACCTCAAGGGAGAAGGTCGAGAAGGTGGTAAAGCCGCCCAACAGGCCTGTCGTCAGAAACGCGCGCAGATGCGGATCTCTAATCTCAAAGCGCAGCATCAAAGCGATGAAACTGCCCATCAGCAATGCGCCCAGAATGTTGGCAGCATAGGTTCCCCAGGGAAAGCCGCTGCCCAGCCAGCGCAGCATCACCACGCCAAGCAAATGACGAAAGCCGGCGCCGACCGCACCACCGGCTGCGACCGCCAGGAGGGTCATTAGATGAACCTGCATCGAGCTCCGCACTTCATTTGTTGGCTCTCCAGCCGCGCCCGATCACCCGATGGAACAGATCAGAACGACAAAAGGCTCCGTTCCAAATAGACGGAGCCCTTGTCTTTGCCAAGCCGTACAAGCTTTGGCCGGTCGCTTGTTTCCTGCCTTAGAGCAGATCGCGATCAGTGGGAATCACTTGTTCGCATGAATCTCCCATACATTTCAAAGCTGTAAAGTGAGTTTCAGACGGCAATCGATTCGACGTCATTCCGTCCTAGGCAGCCTTGCGCTCCCCGGCGCCATCGAGCCAAGCCATACAGTGGTCGACATCCATCAGATAGACACCAATGCGGCCCAACTCGCGAAGCGAATCCTCACACGCATTGGAGATCGCATCGCTGGCCAAAACGACCCGATAATCGCGGGCGCCCGCTTCATAGATCGTCGCCCGACCGCTAGTGGTGAAGTTGAAGCCGCAGATCACCAGAGTGTTGATCGCCTGGCCGCTTAAGTGCGCTTCCAACCCTGTGTCGTGAAAGGCGCCCCAGCGTGGGCGATACATGGCCCACTCCTTGTTCCCCAGCTCTTGAAATTCGCCGGCGAAGAGAGCGTCGGGGACCAAACGCGGCGCATCCTTCGGCGCGATATCGGCTGCAAGCTCTGCGCCTTGAGTGCCGGGCATAAGGACGCGCAGACCCTCTTCCACCATCTGCCGTCGGCAGATATCGACGTTGGATCCGTCGGGGCGATAGAGGCGCAGGCAATGCACGATCGGCAGATCGTAGTCACGAAACCCCTTCACAAGACGCTGTACCTGCGCCCTTGCCGCCTGCATGCCCTTTGTCCGTAAGGGCGAGTCGGGCTGTAAGAAATCCACCTGCGCATTGATCGTCAACAAGGCGGCACGACCGCGTTGTGGTGCCGTATAGTCCTGCTTCGGACCGTTTTCCATGGTGGCTCCTTCGCACAGGGTGGGGGGTCGCTGTCGGCGCCTAGGAATACGCTATACTTGTATGGCTACAAGCGAAGCCGTCTCATGGCAGCCGCGCATCCTCTGCAAGACGCGCCGCAATCCGGCAAAATGAGAGTTCAATTCTCATTTTCGTCAAGCCGCTCCGCCCGTAGACGATGCCAGTAGGCCATCCTCTTGCCCAGATCACGCTCGAAGCCGCGTTCGACCGGTTGGTAGAAATTGTGCCGTGCCATGCCTTCGGGAAAGTAGTTCTGACCGGAAAAAGCATCGGGGGCATCGTGGTCGTAGGCGTAGCCCTTGCCGTAACCCAAATCTTTCATCAGCCGGGTCGGCGCGTTCAGGATATGCGCCGGCGGCGCCAGAGAGCCGGTGTTCTTCGCTGCCGAAAGCGATGCCTTGAAAGCGGCATAGGCAGCATTGGATTTCGGCGCACAGCCCAGATAGATGACAGCCTGCGCCAAAGCGAGATCGCCTTCCGGGCTGCCAAGACGCTCGTAGGTCTCCCAAGCGGTCAGCGCTTGGGTCGCAGCCTGCGGGTCGGCCAGCCCGACATCTTCAATGGCAAAACGCAACAGGCGGCGCGCGATGTAGCGAGGATCCTCACCGCCATCCAGCATGCGGGCCAACCAATAGAGCGCGGCGTCGCAGTCCGAGCCGCGCAGCGATTTGTGCAAGGCGGAGATGAGGTTGTAGTGCCCTTCCTGGCTCTTGTCATAGAGCGGCGCCCGTTTCTGGGTCACCTTGAGCAAGGCGGCCTCGTCTAGGGGTTCTGCCGCCTTGAGCGCAAAGAGTGCCTCGCAGAGGTTCAGGAGGTAACGTCCGTCGCCGTCAGCCATCGCAAGCAGCTGACTGCGCGCACCGGGTATGAGGGGTAGGCTCGCGCCCTTAGCCGCCTCGGCGCGCTTGGCCAACGCCTCCAGGGCCCCGGCATCGAGGCGCTGCAGCACCAAGACCTGGCAACGGGACAGGAGGGCAGCGTTCAACTCGAAGGAGGGATTTTCCGTGGTTGCGCCGACCAGAACTACCGTCCCGTCCTCGACATAAGGCAGGAAACCGTCCTGCTGGGCGCGATTGAAACGATGGATCTCGTCGATGAAGAGCAGGGTCCCCTGCCCGCCCGCCCGACGTTGTTTGGCGCGTTCAAAGACCTTGCGCAAATCGGCGACACCGGAGAAAACGGCCGAGAGTGGCTCGAAGGCCAGATCGGAGACTTGAGCCAACAGCCGGGCGATCGTGGTCTTGCCGCAGCCGGGCGGACCCCAGAGGATAATCGAGGTCAGGCGCCCGTTCGCCACCATCCGTCCCAAGGGCGCATCGGCATCCAATAGGGCTTCCTGCCCGACCACGGCCTGCAGGGTCTCCGGCCGCAGTCGGTCAGCCAGGGGGCGTGGTGCCAGAGAATCAAAAAGACCAGCCATGAATGGCACTCGGCGCAGCTAGCGCGCGACATCGATGCGGCGCTGGACACCGCGCCGCTCGATCACCATGCCCCAACGATCCAGTGGCTCGGCAAGCCGTTCTTCCAAGGCATCGGCGTCGCTGATCGTCCAATCGTTCAGCTCGCGCAGGATGTCGCCCGGACGAAACCCGAAGCGCCGCGCCGTGGAATTGCGCGGAACGTCCAGCACCACCACGCCGTCCCAAACATCCTCTAGGCCAAAGCGTGCGGCCAAGGCAGGCGAGAGATCGCCGACCACGGCGCCGGCCAAAGGCTGGTTGCCGGCCAGACGGCGCGGCGAGAGCGGCGGCGTCTCCGGAGGCTCCTCCAAGCGCATGACCAGGCTCAGTCGGTCGAGCTTGCGCATGACGTCCAAGCGCGCCTCCTTGCCGATCCCGACCGTTGCCAGGCGAAAGCGCAATGCCCGCTCGTCAAGAATTCGATAGCCCTCGACCGCCAGGATCACGTCGCCGGCCATGAGACCGGCGCGCGAGCCCGGCCCATCGGGGTGCAGCCGTTCGACCACCACTCCGCCCGGACGTTCCAGGCGCAGGGACTCGGCCAGCTCTGCAGTGACCGTTGCACCGCGGAAGCCATGCCAAGGACGCGCCACCTCGTCGCCCATCTCTGCCGAATCGATGACAGTACGCACCATGTTGGCCGGGATCGCAAAGCCAATCCCGACAGATCCGCCGCCGCGGGAGTAGATGGCTGTATTGATACCGATCAAGCGTCCATCGACCGTGACCAGCGCTCCACCGGAGTTACCGGGATTGATCGCCGCGTCGGTCTGAATGAAAAAGCTGTAGTCCGAGCCACCGATCTGCGTACGCGCCAAGGCCGATACGATGCCGAGCGTGACGGTCTTGCCGACGCCGAAGGGGTTGCCGACGGCCATGACCAGATCGCCGACCTCCAAATCGTCGGAATCGCCCAGGCTCAAGAAGGGCAGCTCCTCGTCGACATCGATCTTTAAGACCGCCAGGTCGGTGCTCTCGTCGGTCAAGACCACCTCGGCCGGGAACTGGCGCAGATCGGCAAGCGCGATGGTGATCCCCCTGGCGCCTCGAATAACATGAAAGTTGGTAACGATCAGCCCGTCGGCAGCGACCAAGACACCCGAACCCAAGGCCGATGAGGGCTCGCGCGGCCGCCCAAATCCCGGCCCAAAATCGCGGCCGAAGAACTCACGCAGGATCGGGTCATCGAACAGCGGAGAGCGCTTGCTCTGAGGGGCGGTGGTGTAGACGTTGACCACCGCCGGTTCGACCAACTTCGCCAGCGGTGCGAAGCTCAACTGCACCTGGGCTAGCGAATCGGGAACCTTGATCTCCTGCGCCTTGACGGCAAGGCCTGACAAGGTCAGCGCCACGCAAACAAAAAGGCCGAGCAGGCCCAACGCTCCCTGACGGGACAGCAGTCGGACCCATTCGGCCTTGTCTTGCATCGCCTAGACCAAACCTAGGCGACCGGCATGCCTACGTCTTCTTCCTCGACGACCTCTGGTTTCGGACCGGAGTCGAGACCCTTGGCCTCGGGGTCGCGGTCGACCAGTTCGATAACCGCCATTGCCGCCATATCGCCGTGCCGATAGCCGGCCTTGAGCACCCGCGTGTAGCCGCCGTTGCGGTTACGATAGCGCGCGGCCAGACCGTCGAAGAGCTTGGCGGTCAGCTTGTCGTCGCGCAGGACGGACAGAGCCTGGCGGCGAGCGTGCAGGTCGCCGCGCTTACCAAGCGTGATCAGCTTGTCAACCACCGGGCGCAGCTCCTTCGCCTTCGGCAGGGTGGTTCTAATCTGCTCGTGCTTCAGCAGGGCGGCGGCCATGTTGGCGAAAAGCGCCTTGCGGTGCGACGAGGTGCGGCCCAGCTTACGGCCCGACTTGCGATGACGCATCCTGTCTGTCCTTCCTCTTCTCTCTGGCCTCGCGCACGAGACCGATTGCTACTCGGCTTGAGGCCGCGATCCTCGATTGGATCATGAACCTTAAGCTTGCGGGCGCGCTTGGCCCGACTTTCCAGTGACGTACTGTGAAGCCTAGTAGGGCTCTTCCAGCTTCTTCGCCATCTCTTCGATATTGTCCGGCGGCCAGCTGGCGATCTCCATACCCAAATGCAGACCCATCTGGCTCAAGACCTCCTTGATCTCGTTCAAGGACTTGCGGCCGAAGTTCGGGGTCCGCAGCATCTCTGCCTCGGTCTTCTGCACCAGATCGCCGATGTAGACGATGTTGTCGTTCTTCAAGCAGTTGGCCGAGCGCACGGAAAGCTCCAGCTCGTCGACCTTGCGCAGCAGATTGCGATTGAAGGGAACCTCGGAGGTCTCCTCGCGCACTTCGCGGGTCTGCGGCTCCTCGAAGTTGATGAAGAGGCGCAGCTGATCCTGCAGGATCCTCGCGGCCAGCGCCACGGCATCCTCCGGCGAGATCGCGCCGTTGGTCTCCAGGTCCATGGTCAGCTTGTCATAGTCTGTGACCTGACCGACGCGGCTGTTCTCAACCTTGTAGGCAACCTTGCGCACCGGCGAGAAGACGGCATCGACCGGGATCAGGCCGATCGGCGCATCCTCGGGACGGTTCTGTGCGCTGGACACATAGCCCTTACCGGAAGAGACGGTCATCTCCATGTCCAGGCGCGCACCATCGTCCAGGGTGCAGATCACCAGGCCGGGGTTCATCACCTCGATGTCGTGCGGCGTCTCGATCATCTTGGCGGTGACCTCACCCGGGCCCTCGGCCCGCAAGCGCATGCGCTTGGGCCCTTCGCCATACATGCGCAAGGCAATCTGCTTGATGTTGAGGACGATGTCGGTCACATCCTCGCGCACGCCGGGGATCGAGGAAAACTCGTGCAGCACGCCGTCGATCTGCACGGCGGTAACGGCCGCCCCCTGCAACGAGGAGAGCAGCACGCGACGCAGCGCATTACCCAGGGTCAGACCAAAGCCCCGCTCCAGAGGCTCGGCAACGACCTTCGCAAAGCGCTGCGGGTCGTGACCTGGCTGTACGTCCAGCTTGTTCGGCTTGATAAGCGCGGTCCAGTTCGTCTGCAACACGGACAAACCCTTTCTCTCGTCTGCTGTGGCAAGCAAATGGCGCCACAAATCGGTAGTATCTATTCCCGCAATCGATTGGGGCGGGGCAGCTCCGCCTTAACGCACCGCGGCCATATTCCGGGGGCCAAGTTCCAAGGTCAGATCCAGGGGCAAGCCCCGGAGGGTCGTCCCGGAAGACCGACCCACATCGCCGCTAGACGCGACGACGCTTGGGCGGACGGCAACCGTTGTGCGGTATCGGGGTCACGTCGCGAATGGCGGTGATCTGAAAGCCCACCGACTGCAGCGCACGTAGCGCCGACTCGCGGCCGGATCCCGGCCCCTTCACGTTGACTTCAAGGGTTCGCATGCCATGCTCCTGCGCCTTACGACCAGCGTCTTCAGCAGCGACCTGCGCCGCATAAGGCGTTGACTTGCGCGAGCCCTTGAACCCCTGCGATCCCGATGACGACCAGGAAATGGCATTCCCCTGCACGTCAGTGATCGTGATCGTGGTGTTGTTGAAACTGGCGTTCACATGCGCGACGCCGTTGGTGATGTTCTTTTTCTCGCGGCGACGAACGCGCGTTTGAGCTGGCTTGGCCATAGTCGACTACTCGATCCCTATCTTCTGATCCGGCGCTTGATCCGGCAAACCCGACCGCTCGCTACTTCTTCTTACCGGCGATCGGCTTGGCCGGCCCCTTGCGGGTCCGGGCATTGGTGTGGGTCCGCTGACCGTGTACCGGCAGCCCCTTGCGATGACGCAGACCGCGGTAACAGCCCAGGTCCATAAGTCGCTTGATGTTCATTGCGACATCACGACGCAGGTCACCTTCGACGAGATAGTCCCGGTCAATGGCTTCACGAATCCGCACAACCTCGTCGTCGGTCAGCTGATTGACCCGACGCTCCTGCGCGATGCCGACCTTTTCACAGATCTCACGCGCCTTGTGCGGCCCGATGCCGTGAATGTAGCGCAACGAGATCTCTACCCGCTTTTGCGTCGGGATGTTCACACCTGCAATACGAGCCACCTGCTCACTCTCCTTGCATCAAGTCGGCGCCGGAGCGCCCTGTCGTTCCAGCGTCCTGTCGTTCACGTGTCGGCCGGAGCCGCAGCCCCGTTCGCCCTGCCTTAGCAGCGCGGTTGCACCACCTGCGCCAGCAGCAAGAGACGGCTCACGCATCTGTGAACCGTCCAAAACCTCAGGCCCGGTCGCCTAAACGCCGGGGAGCGCGGAGTATAGGACCGGCTTCCCAGCTGTCAATGGCAAAGCATAGACGCTCAAGGGATGCCTGATCCGCGCTGTTCGTAGGCCGAAGGGTCGCCCCTTTAAGCCTGTTGATCGAGGATCGTCGCGATGTCGTGCGTGACCTCCTCGATCCCTTTCGTTCCGTCGATCACGTGCAGCTTTCCGACCCCTTCGTAATAGGGAATGATCGGGGCGGTCTGCTGGTGGTAGACGGCAAGACGCTTCTTCAAAGTCTCGACATTATCGTCGCTGCGAGCCCCGCCGCTCTCCTTCGCTCTGGTTTCGATGCGATTGAAGAGCTCTTCGTCGGGGACGCGGACCTCGATCACGGCGTCCAGTGACATATTGTGGTGATGCAGCATCTGGGCAAGCCCCTCGGCCTGCGGAACTGTTCGGGGAAAGCCATCCAGGATGACGCCCTTGGCGCAGTCCGGCTGTGCCATACGATGCGCAATCATCTCCAGCATCAGGGCGTCGGGCATCAGCTTACCCTCGTCCATGATCGCCTTGGCTTCCTGTCCCAATTTGCTGCCGGAGGCCACTTCGCTGCGGAGCATGTCGCCGGTGGAGAGCTGCTTGTAGCCGCGCTGGTCCTCTAGGATCTTCGCCTGGGTGCCTTTGCCTGCTCCCGGCGGGCCCAAAAGAATGATGTTCATCCGCTCTTCCCCCGCGATGATGTCTCGCCGAGATCGAGAGCCCCTTGGCGCCAACTTGCCAAAGGACCCCAGATCCTAGCGCCGGCCCTTTAGCCGGGATTTCTTGATGAGGCCTTCGTACTGCTGTGCCAGCAGGTGCGAGTGAATCTGCCCGACCGTATCCATCGTCACCGAGACGATAATCAGCAGACTGGTGCCGCCGAAATACAAGGGGACAGTCGGATAGTGCAGACGGATGAACTCCGGCATCAGACACACCGCGGCCAGATAGAGCGAGCCTACGGCCACCAGGCGGTTGGTCACAAACTCGATGTAGTCCGCAGTGTTCTTGCCGGGGCGCAGACCGGGAATGAAGCCGCCATACTTCCTGAGGTTGTCCGCCGTGTCGTTGGGATTGAACACGATCGAGGTATAGAAGAAGGCGAAGAAGATGATCATGCCGCCGAAGAGCAGCATATAGAGCGGCTGTCCCGGACCCAGGTATGACGTCACGTAGGAGAGCCAGACCGGCCCGTCGTTGCCGGAGAAGCTCGCCACCGTCAGCGGCATCAGCAACAGCGAAGAGGCAAAGATCGGCGGGATAACGCCCGATGGATTGAGCCTGAGTGGCAGATGCGACGACTCTCCGCCGAACATCTTGTTGCCCATCTGTCGCTTGGGATACTGCACCACCAAGCGCCGCTGCGCGCGCTCCATGAAGACCACGAAGGCCACCACGCCAACCGACATTGCGAGCACGGCCAGGGTCACCAGGCTGGAGCCGACCGGGGAAGAGGAGAAACCGCCGCTGCCGCCCAACTCGAAGAGCTGGGCAATCGCGAGCGGCATGTTCGCGACGATGCCGGAGAAGATGATGAGCGAGATACCGTTGCCGACGCCGCGCTGGGTGATCTGTTCGCCCAACCACATCAGGAAGATGGTGCCGCCCGTCAGCGTGATCACGGTCGAGAGGCGGAAGAAGGGACCGGGTTCGATGACGACGCCGCCCAAACCGCTGGTCGTACTCTCCAAGCCCACGGCAATGCCGTAGGCCTGCGCTGCTGCCAGCACCACGGTGCCGTAGCGCGTATACTGATTGATCTTCTTCCGGCCTGACTCGCCCTCTTTCTTGAGCGCCGAGAGCTTTGGCGAAACCGCCGTCATCAGCTGCATGATAATTGCAGCGGAGATGTAGGGCATGATGTTGAGCGCAAAGATGGTCATGCGCTCCAGCGCACCGCCGGCGAAGAGATTGAACATCCCCAAGACGCCGCTGGAGACCTGACTATAGGCCTGGGCGAAGGCTGCCGTATCGATACCGGGAATAGGGATATAGGTACCCAGGCGATAGATCACCAATGCGCCCAGGGTAAAGAGCAAGCGTCGCTTCAGTTCGGTCGCCTTGCCGAAGGCCGACAGGCTGAAGTTTGCGGCTAGCTGTTCAGCGGCAGATGCCATGTTCTCTCCTTAAAGCGCGTGCCTGCACGCCTAAGACGGACGGCCCACATTGCCGCCCGCGCTTCAAAACCCGGCCTCATCCGCCCTAAGACTGCCCGCGCCTCGTCGCTGCCGGTAATCTAAAGGCGCCGCTGTCGCGGTTAGGCCGGTTCCTGGGCTGCCTCTTCGCCGCCCTTGTCATCAGCCTTCGCCTTGGCCACGATCGTAACGGAGCCCCCGGCTGCCTCGACCGCCTTCACGGCAGCCGGTGTCGCACCGGTGACCACCAAATCTAGCTTGGTGGTTAGGCTGCCCGTTGCCAAGAGCCGCACACCGTCGCGTGACTTCTTGAACACACCGGCGGCCACCAAAGCCTCGGCATCCACAGGTTTACTTGCATCCAGGCGACCGCCATCCACGGCGCGCTGCAGGCGCACCAAGGTCACCTCGGCAAAGCGCGCCCGGAATGGCTTGTTGAAGCCACGCTTGGGCAAGCGCATGTGCAAGGGCATCTGGCCGCCCTCGAAACCCTTGATCGACACGCCGCTGCGCGACTTGGCGCCCTTCTGACCCCGGCTGGAGGTCTTGCCCATGCCGGAGCCGATGCCGCGCCCGATGCGGCGCCGCGGACGGCGCGATCCGGCATTGTCTGATAACTGATTGAGGCGCATCTCCGAATTCCTTACCGACCAAGTGCTGCCGCTATTCGCCTTCCACCCGGACCAGGTGGGAGATCTTGTTGATCATGCCGCGCACGGAGGGGGTGTCCTCCAGCTCGCGGGTCCGGTTGATCCTATAGAGACCCAGACCACGCAGGGTCTGGTGCTGATCTTGGGTGCGCCCGATCGGACTGCGGATCTGCGTCACCTTCAGCGTCTTCTTGGCAGCCTTGGCCATTATGCCTGCTCCTGTGCCTCGGCAACCTCGCCGGTCTCACGACGGCCCAGAACCTCAGCCACCTTCAGGCTGCGGCGCTGCGCCACCATCCGCGGGCTGGAGCAGTTCTTCAGCCCGGCGAAGGTCGCCTTAATCATGTTATGCGGGTTCTGCGTGCCCAATGACTTGGCCACCACATCCTGCACACCCAATGCCTCGAAAACCGCGCGCATCGGACCGCCGGCGATGATACCCGTACCGGGCTCGGCCGAGCGCATGATGACGCGTCCGGCACCATAGCGGCCCTGGATGTCATGATGCAGGGTGCGGCCCTCGCGCAGCGGCACGCGGACCATGCCGCGCTTGGCCTGCTCGGTCGCCTTGCGGATCGCCTCGGGAACTTCCCGCGCTTTGCCGTGACCGTGACCGACACGTCCCTTGCCGTCACCGACCACGACGATTGCGGCAAAGCCGAAGCGACGCCCGCCCTTCACCACCTTGGCGACGCGGTTGATGCCGACCAGCTTCTCGATCAGTTCCGGCTCGTCGTTATCGCGATCACGATCGCGGGACCTGCGGTCCTCTCGCGGTGCTCGTGCCATCTTCTCTCCAGTCCCGACCTGTTAGAAGTCGAGGCCCGCCTCGCGGGCCCCCTCGGCCAGCGCCTTGACGCGGCCATGATAGGGGTAGCGGCCGCGGTCGAAGACGACCCGGCTGACGCCGGCCTCCTTCGCACGCTCTGCTACCAGCTTGCCGACGGCCACCGCCGCCTCCTTGTCGCTGCCCTTGGCCCGCGCATCGCGCAAGCCCTCATCCAGGCTAGACGCCGCCGCCAAGGTCACGCCCTTGGCGTCATCGATGACTTGCGCATAGATGTGCTTGGAGGAGCGGAAGACCGACAAGCGTACCCGCCCGCCCGAGCGCTGGCGCAGTCGGAAGCGCGAACGCTCCTGGCGCCGCGCATGTAGCTTTCTGTTGCTCAGCATGGCCTTACTTCTTCTTGCCTTCCTTGCGACGGATCACTTCCGTCGAATACCTGACACCCTTGCCCTTGTAGGGTTCGGGCGGACGATAGCCGCGAATCTTGGCACAGACCTGACCGACCTGCTGCTTATCGGCCCCGCTGACCGCGATCTGGGTCGGCTTCTCGCACTTCATGCTGATCCCCTCGGGGATCGGGAAGTTCACGTCATGGCTGAAGCCAAGCTGCAGGTTCAAGGTGTTCCCCTGCACCGCGGCGCGATAGCCGACACCGGTGATCTCCAAGACCTTGGTAAAGCCGCTGGACACGCCGGTCACCATGTTGGCGATGTTGGAGCGCGTCGTGCCCCAGAGCGCACGCGCCTTCGCGGTCTCGTTCACCGGCCTGACCTTGATCTCGTCGCCGTCGCGGCTGACCTCTACCTCATCCGGCAGAGGATAGTCGAACTGGCCGAGCTTCCCCTTCACCGAAATCCGACCATCGGCGATGGCGATATCGACGCCGCTGGGAACCGCGACCGGATTGCTGCCCACGCGTGACATGCTACTTCATCTCCTTACCGCTGCCGCCGGTCTTAGTAGACGCGGCAGAGGATCTCTCCGCCCACATTCTGCAAGCGGGCCTCGTGATCCGACAGGACGCCGCGCGGCGTCGAGAGGATCTGGATGCCCAGGCCGTTGTAGAAACGCGGCAGATCCGAAATCTTCGAATAGACTCGACGTCCAGGCTTCGAGACGCGCGAGATCTCACGAATGACGGGCGAACCCTCGTGATACTTCAGCTCGATCTCCACCATCGGCCGCGGGCCGTCCTGATAACGCCGGAAGTCGCGGATAAAGCCTTCGCGCTTCAGCACATCCAGAACATTGGCATGCAGCTTGGAGGCCGGAGCGGCAATCTTGCCTCTTCCGATCCGCTGCCCGTTACGAATACGGGTCAACAGGTCCCCAAGGGGATCATTCAACGACATGGTCGGGGCCTCTCCCTTCCCTGAACTTACCAGCTCGACTTGGTCACGCCGGGCACTAAGCCCTGCGAGGCCAGCTCTCGAAGCGCGATGCGCGAGAGCGCGAACTTGCGATAGTAACCGCGCGGACGACCGGAGACGACGCAGCGATTGCGAATGCGGACCTTAGAGCCGTTGCGCGGCATCTCAGCCAGCTTCAGGTAAGCCTGAAAGCGGTCCTCCGGAGAGGCGTTGCGATCGCGGGCCACGGCCTTCAGACGCTCGCGACGCGGCGCACTGTTCTCGACCAGCTTGCGGCGACGCTTGTCTTTCTCGACTGCAGACTTCTTAGCCATCGACTAACCCTCTACGCTTGGGCTTGGAACGGAACGTCGAAGGCGCGCAACAGTTCGCGTGCTTCGTCGTCCGTCTTTGCCGTTGTACAAATGACGATGTCCATGCCGCGGACCGTATCCACCTTGTCGTAATCGATCTCGGGGAAGACGATCTGCTCTTTCAGACCCATCGCATAGTTGCCGCGACCATCGAACGACTTCGACGGCACCCCGCGGAAATCACGCACGCGCGGCAGCGCAATGGTCACCAGGCGATCCAGGAACTCGTACATCCTGGCTCGACGCAGGGTGACCTTGCAGCCGATCGCCATACCCTCGCGCAGCTTGAAGCCTGCGATCGAGGTGCGTGCCCGGGTGATAACCGGCTTCTGGCCGGCAATCAGCGTCATGTCGCCGACGGCCGCCTGCAGGCGCTTGGAATCCTGCACGGCATCACCGACGCCCATATTGATCACGATCTTCTCGAGCCGCGGCACCTGATGCAGATTGGTGTAGTGCTCACCAGACAACAACTTCGGCCGGATCTCGTCCTCGTATCGCTCTTGAAAGCGGGGCTTCATCGTCCTTCGCCCTTCATCATCGGCTAGGTGTCGATCGCAACGCCGGAGCGGCGTGCGACACGAATCTTGCGGCCATCATCGTCCGTGCGATAGCCGACGCGGGTCGGAAGGTCGCTCTCCGGATCAATCAGGGCCACGTTGGAAATGTGCAGAGGTGCCTCGCGCTCGATGATTCCACCGGGGTCGCGCGGCGTCTGCCGCTGGTGACGCTTCACCACGTTCGCACCGGCAACGACGACGCGAGAGTCCTTCGGCAGCACCGAAAGCACTTCGCCGCGCACGCCTTTATCTTTGCCTGAGATGACGACCACCTGGTCGCCCTTCTTAATCTTTGCCATCGTTTCTCTCTTCGGACCCCGCCGCGCTAAAGCACTTCCGGCGCCAAGGACACGATCTTCATATAGCGCCGGGCGCGCAGCTCGCGCGTGACCGGGCCGAAGATGCGGGTGCCAATGGGCTCGCCCTGCTTGTTGATCAAGACGGCCGCGTTACGGTCGAAACGGATCACCGTTCCATCGTTACGCTTGATGTCCTTGGCCGTGCGCACCACGACCGCGCGGTGCACATCGCCTTTTTTGACACGGCCGCGCGGAATAGCCTCCTTCACCGAGACGACGATGATGTCGCCGATGCCGGCATACTTGCGCTTGGAGCCTCCAAGCACCTTGATGCACTGCACGCGGCGGGCACCGGAGTTGTCGGCGACCTCGAGGTTGCTCTGCATTTGAATCATAGATCGCTCCTCCGCGACCCCTGCGACCAGGCAGGCGGATGCCTGCCGGCCTCAATCAGGTCGCTGCTCCCTCTTTGTCCGCCAGCACGCGCCAAGTCTTCGTCTTGGAAATCGGCCGACACTCTTCGATCTGAACCGTATCGCCCGTCTTGCAGGCGTTGGCCTCGTCGTGCGCGTGATAGCGCTTCGAGCGGCGGATAAACTTCTTGTACAGCGGGTGGCGCACGCGACGTTCGACCAAGACGGTCACCGTCTTGTCCATCTTGTCACTGACCACCAGACCTTGAAGCACGCGGCGCGGCATCGTCTCTAGTACTCCGTCAAACTAGCCCTGCGCCTTTTCGCGCAGGATCGTTTTGGTGCGCGCGATGGAGCGGCGAACTTCGCCGACGCGCGCGGTGTTTTCTAACTGGCCCGAAGCCTGCTGGAAACGCAGGTTGAAGGCCTCTTTGCGAAGCTGGACCAGGGAGTCTTTCAACTCGTCCGCGGTCTTGGCTCGCAGTTCTTCCGTCGTCATGACCTCTAGCCCTCCTCGCCGCCGATACGGGCGACGAACTTCGTGCTGATCGGCAGTTTGGCACCGGCCAGGCGAAAGGCTTCCTCAGCCACTTCGCGCGGCACGCCGTCCAGCTCGAAGAGGATGCGTCCGGGCTTGACCCTGGCGGCCCACCACTCGGGTGTGCCCTTGCCAGACCCCATCCGCACTTCGGCCGGCTTGGAGCTGACCGGCACATCCGGGAACACGCGGATCCAGAGCTTGCCGACACGACGCATGTGGCGCGTAATCGAACGGCGAGCCGCCTCGATCTGGCGTGCCGACAGGCGACCGGGCTGCTGCGCTTTCAGGCCATAGGCCCCGAATGTCAGATCGGTACCGCCCTTGGCAGTGCCGTGGATGCGGCCCTTGTGCTGCTTTCGGTACTTGGTTCGCTTCGGCGACAACATGGCTTAAGACTCCGCTCCACGCCGCTGCCGACGCGGTTCACGATCACGATCGCGGCCACCACCGCCACCCGGGGGGCCACTGCCTTGAAGTTCGGCCATGCGACGCTCTTGGGCAGTGGGATCATGCGCCATGATCTCGCCCTTGAAGATCCAGACCTTGACACCGCAGGTGCCGTAGGTGGTCTTCGCCGTCGCCTCGCCGTAGTCGATATCGGCGCGCAGCGTATGCAAGGGCACGCGGCCCTCACGGTACCACTCCATACGCGCGATCTCGGCACCGCCCAAACGACCGCCGCAGTTGATGCGGATGCCCTCGGCGCCCAAGCGCATGGCGTTCTGCAAGGCCCGCTTCATGGCCCGGCGGAAGGAAACGCGACGCTCCAACTGCTGGGCAATGTTCTCGGCCACCAGGGTGGCGTCGATCTCGGGCTTGCGCACCTCGACGATGTTCAGCGCGACATCGCCACCGCCGAGCTTCTGCAGCTCGCTGCGCAGCTTCTCGATGTCCGCGCCCTTCTTACCGATCACGACACCCGGTCGCGCCGAGTAGAGCGTGACGCGGGCGCGCTTTGCCGGGCGCTCGATGATGATGCGCGACAGACCTGCGGACTTCAGCTTCGGGTGGTTCTGCAAGAACTCCCGGATCTTCAGATCCTCGCCCAGCATCTTGGCGTAGCCGCTGTCTGCATACCAGCGGCTGTCCCAGGTGCGGTTCACGCCGAGGCGCAGGCCAATGGGATTGACTTTGTGACCCATGGTCTTCTCGTGTGCTCCCCTAGTCGTAGGCCGCGTCGGCGGCTTCGCGCACAACCACCGTCAGCCGAGACCATGGCTTCAGGATCCGCGCGCCGCGTCCACGTGCACGGGCACGAAAACGCTTCATGGTGAAGGACTTGCCGACGTAAGCCTCGGCGACGACCAAGCGATCGACGTCCAATTGATGGTTGTTCTCAGCGTTCGCAATCGCCGACTGCAGCGCCTTGCGCACATCGCCGGCAATACGCCGCTTCGAGAAGGCAAGTTCCGCCAGTGCCCGCTCGGCCGTAAGACCCCGGATCTGCTGGCAGACCAGGTTCAGCTTCTGCGGCGAGACCCGAAGATTGCGGGTCATGGCTTTCGCCTCGTTCTCGGCACGCATGTCCGGTGCCTTGGGCTTACCCATAAGCCTCGTCCTCCTAGCGCCGCCGGGCCTTCTTGTCGGCCACATGACCATAGAAGGTCCGGGACGGCGAGAACTCGCCGAACTTATGACCAACCATGTTCTCGGTGACCAACACCGGCAGGAATTTCTGACCATTGTAGACGCCGAACGTCAGGCCGACGAATTGCGGCATGATGGTCGAGCGTCGCGACCAGGTCTTGATGATCTCGTTTCGGCCCGATCCGCGCGCAGCCTCTGCCTTCTTCAGCAGATAACCGTCGACGAAAGGACCCTTCCAGACAGAGCGTGCCATTTAGAGCGGCCCCTTACCGTTTCTTCTTTGCGCTTGCACGGCGCACGATCAGTTTGTCCGTCCGCTTGTTAGAGCGGGTGCGGAAACCCTTGGCCGGCTGCCCCCAGGGACTGACCGGCTGGCGGCCACCCTTGGTGCGGCCTTCACCACCGCCAAGCGGATGGTCGACCGGGTTCATTGCCGTGCCGCGCACTGTCGGGCGGACGCCCATCCAGCGCTTGCGACCGGCCTTGCCCAAAGACTCGTTCATGTGGTCGGCGTTGGAGACCGCGCCCACTGTGGCCATGCACTCCTGGCGCACCATCCGAACCTCGCCGGAGGCAACCCGAAGCAAGGCATAGCCCTGATCGCGACCCACCAGCTGGATGTAGGTGCCGGCCGCCCGCGCCATCTGACCACCCTTGCCGATCTTCATCTCGACATTGTGGATGATGGTGCCGATGGGCATACCCGACAGCGGCATGGCATTGCCCGGCTTCACATCGACCTTCTCACCGGCGATCACGCTGTCGCCGACAGCGAGGCGCTGCGGCGCCAGAATGTAGGCGCGCTCGCCGTCCTCGTACTGGATCAGGGCGATGAAGGCCGTCCGATTGGGATCGTACTCCAGCCGTTCCACCGTTCCCGGCACACCCCACTTGCGGCGCTTAAAGTCGATCCGACGATAGCGCTGCTTGTGACCGCCGCCGCGGTGACGCACGGCAATGTGGCCTTGGTTGTCACGACCGCCGGACTTCTTCTTGCCCTCGGTCAGAGACTTCTCCGGCTTGCCTTTCCAGAGATCGCTGCGGTCCACCAGGACCAACTCGCGCATCCCCGGCGTCACCGGATTGAATTTCTTCAGGGCCATCCGACTAAATCCCCGTGGTGATGTCGATCTGCTGGCCTTCGGCCAGAGTGACATAGGCTTTCTTGGTGTTCGCCCGGCGGCCCAGCTGGCCACGGAAGCGCTTCACCTTGCCGTCGTTGCGCAGCGTGTTCACGGCCTTAACCTTGACCTTGAACAGTCCCTCGACGGCGGCTTTGATCTCCGGCTTGCTGGCATCCAGCGGAACCAGGAAGACCACTTGATTGTACTGCGAGGCCAGGGTCGACTTTTCGGTCACGACCGGACGACGCAGCAGCTCGTACATGCGCTCGTTCGAGACCTTGGTCGCCGCCGCGCGGCGTGCATACTTCCAGCTCATTTTAGGCGCGCCTCCAGGGCCGCGACGGCATCGCGGGTCAGCACCAGGGTGTCCCGGCGCAGGATGTCCCGCACGTTGGCGCCCTGCTGCGGCAGCACATCCACCAAGGGGATGTTGCGTGCGGCGCGGGCAAAACCTTCGTCCAGGTCGGTGCCGTCGATGACCAGGACCGAGTTCCAGCCGAAGGCGTCGAACTTGGCGCGCAGCGCCTTGGTCTTGGCATCGTCCAGCTTGGCCTGATCCAGGACCACCAGCCGACCCTCGGCGGCCTTGACCGACAGTGCGGTCTTCAGCGCCAAGCGGCGAAACTTCTTGGTCAGATCGTGGTTGTGCGTGCGCACTACGGGACCATGAGCCTTACCGCCGCCACGTCGCTGCGGGGTGCTGGCATTGCCCATACGTGCGTTGCCCGTGCCCTTCTGACGAAAGAGCTTCCTGGTCGAGCCGGCGATCTCGCCCCGGCCCTTGATCTTGTGCGTTCCCTGGCGGCGCTTAGCCATCTGCCAGTTTACGGCACGTGCCAGGATGTCGGCCCGCGCCGGCAGCGCGAAAACCTCGTCGGCCAGCTCAATATCGCCGACCGTTTCCTGGTCCAGGGAGTGAACCTGTAGCTTCATCTCAAGCGCCGTCCTTCTGCTCGCTGTCGTCCGCGGCTGCGCTATCAACCACGTCGACCGCTGCCGTGTCCTCAGCCGGCGCCTCGGCCTCCGGTGCTGCTTTGACCGCACCCGGATAAGGCAGGTCGTCGCGTCCGGTGCCCTTCACCGCATCGCTGACCAACACCCAAGCCTCTTTAGCGCCCGGGATGGCCCCGCGAACGAAGATTAGGCCGCGATCATCGTCGGTGCCGACGACGGTCAGGTTCTGCTTGGTCACTCGCTCGTCGCCCATGTGACCGGCCATCTTCTTGTTCTTGAAGACCTTACCTGGATCCTGGCGCTGACCGGTGGAGCCGTGCGAGCGATGCGAGATGGAGACGCCGTGGGTTGCCCTGAGGCCACCGAAGTTATGGCGCTTCATGACACCGGCAAAGCCCTTGCCCTTGCTGGTCCCAACCACATCGACCTTCTGGCCGGCCTGGAAATGCGACACCAGCAACTCGGCGCCGAGATCGAGGACCGCGTCCTCGCTTACCCGAAACTCCGCCAGCTTGCGCTTGGGCTCGACCTTCGCCTTGGCGAAATGGCCACGCTGGGGCTGCGTGGTGTTCTTCACCTTCGCCTTCCCAACACCAAGCTGCAATGCGGTATAGCCATCTGAATCCTGCCGGCGGACAGCCACCACCTGACAGTCTTCAACCTTCAGCACCGTAACCGGCACATGCTCTCCGCTCTCGCTAAAGATGCGGGTCATGCCCAGCTTTTGCGCAATCAAACCGGTCCGCATCGCTTTAGCCCTTGAGCTTGATCTCGACGTCGACACCGGCAGCCAGGTCGAGCTTCATCAGCGCGTCCACGGTCTGCGGCGTCGGGTCGACGATGTCCAAGAGTCGCTTGTGCGTCCGCATTTCGAACTGCTCGCGGCTCTTCTTGTCGATGTGCGGCGAACGGTTCACGGTGAAACGTTCAATCCGCGTTGGAAGCGGAATCGGGCCGCGGATCTGCGCACCGGTGCGCTTGGCCGTCGACACGATCTCGTGCGTCGACTGATCCAGCACCCGGTGATCGAAGGCCTTGAGCCTGATTCTGATGTTCTGGCTGTCCATTGACTTGGCTTTTCAGATGCTGGGGCGTCCCATTTCCGCGAGGCTTGGCCTCTCGGGTCCGGGGCGCCTTTACGATCTGTCCCTCTCTACTCGCTTAAGCGGCAATCTTGGCCACGACGCCGGCGCCGACGGTGCGTCCGCCTTCGCGGATGGCGAACCGCAGGCCCTCGTCCATGGCGATCGGCGCGATCAGCTCGACTTCCATCGTCGTGTTGTCGCCCGGCATCACCATCTCGGTGCCCTCCGGCAGATGCACCACACCGGTCACGTCCGTCGTGCGGAAATAGAACTGCGGACGATAGTTGGTGAAGAACGGCGTGTGACGGCCACCCTCCTCCTTCGTCAGGATGTAGCACTCCGCGGTGAACTTCGTGTGCGGCGTGATCGACTTGGGATGCGCCAGAACCTGGCCGCGCTCCACGTCCTCGCGGCCGATGCCGCGCAGCAGCGCCCCGATGTTGTCGCCGGCCTCGCCCTGGTCCAGAAGCTTGCGGAACATCTCGACGCCGGTCACCGTCGTCTTGCGCGTGTCCTTCAGGCCGACGATCTCGATCTCCTCGCCAACCTTCACCACGCCGCGCTCAACACGACCCGTCACCACCGTGCCACGACCCGAAATCGAGAAGACGTCCTCGATCGGCATCAGGAAGGGCATGTCCTTCGGACGCTCCGGCTGCGGAATGTAGGCATCCACCTCGGCCATCAACGCCAGGATCGCATCCTTGCCCAGCTTCTCGTCGCTGTCCTCCAGCGCCGCCAAGGCTGACCCCTTCACGATCGGAATGTCGTCGCCCGGAAAGTCGTAGCTCGACAAGAGCTCGCGAACCTCAAGCTCCACCAGCTCCAAAAGCTCCTCGTCGTCAACCTGATCGCACTTGTTCAGGAACACAACAATCGCCGGAACGCCAACCTGACGGGCCAGCAAAATGTGCTCGCGGGTCTGCGGCATTGGACCGTCGGCGGCTGACACCACCAGGATCGCGCCGTCCATCTGCGCGGCACCCGTGATCATGTTCTTCACATAGTCGGCGTGACCGGGGCAGTCCACGTGCGCGTAGTGACGGGCTTCCGTCTCATACTCCACGTGCGCGGTCGAAATCGTGATACCGCGCGCCTTCTCCTCCGGCGCCTTGTCGATCTGATCATAGGCCGTGAACTTCGCGCCACCGGCCTCCGCCAGAACCTTCGTGATCGCTGCCGTCAAAGACGTCTTGCCATGATCCACATGACCAATCGTCCCGATGTTGCAGTGCGGCTTCGTCCGCTCGAACTTTGACTTAGACATCTTGATCTCTCTCCGATAACTGGCGGCGACTTGCCCGCTGTTCTCCCGTTCAACCCTTAGGCCAACTCACCCCTAGGCGAGCTTAGCCTTGACCTCGTCGGCGACGGCCTGCGGCACGCGCTCGTAGTGGTCGAAATGCATGCTGTACTGTGCCCGACCCTGGCTCATGGAGCGCAGGTTGTTCACGTAACCGAACATGTTAGCCAAAGGCACCATGGCGTTGATCACCTGGGCGTTGCCACGACCTTCCATGCCCTGGACTTGGCCGCGACGGCTGTTCAGGTCGCCGATGATGTCGCCCATGTACTCGTCCGGCGTCACCACCTCGACCTTCATCACCGGCTCCAGCAGAACCGGACCGCAGCGCACGATGCCCTCGCGGAAGGCTGCACGGCTGGCGATCTCGAAGGCCAAAACGCTCGAGTCCACGTCGTGGTAGGCACCGTCCGTCAAGGTCGCCTTGAAGTCGATCAGCGGGAAGCCGGCGATCGTGCCGGTCTCGCGTGCCGAATTCAAACCCTTCTCCACGCCTGGGATGTACTCCCTGGGCACGTTACCGCCGACGATCTTGTTATCGAACACAAAGCCTTCACCGGCTTCGAGCGGCTCGAAGGTGATCTTCACGCGAGCAAACTGACCGGAACCACCGGTCTGCTTCTTATGCGTGTAGTCGATGTCGCCGACCTTGCTGATAGTCTCGCGGTAGGCCACCTGCGGTGCGCCCACATTTGCCTCGACCTTGAACTCGCGCTTCATGCGGTCGACAATAATCTCCAGGTGCAGCTCGCCCATGCCCTTGATCACGGTCTGGCCGCTCTCTTGGTCGGAGGTCACCCGGAAGGAGGGATCTTCCTGCGCCAGGCGCTGCAGGGCGACGCCCATCTTCTCCATGTCGGCTTTCGAGTTCGGCTCCACGGCCACTTCGATGACCGGGTCGGGAAACTCCATGCGCTCCAGGATCACTGCTGCGCTGGGGTCGCTCAAGGTGTCACCGGTGGTCAAGGACTTCATGCCTGCAAAGGCGACAATATCGCCGGCGTAGGCCTCTTCGATATCTTCACGGTTGTTGGCATGCATCAGTAGCATGCGGCCGACGCGCTCACGCGTCTCCTTCACCGTGTTCATCAAGCTCGAACCCTTGCTGATCTTGCCCGAGTAGATGCGAGCGAAGGTCAACGAGCCCATGAAGGGGTCGGTCATGATCTTGAAGGCCAGCGCCGAGAAGGGTTCCTCGTCGGAACTCTTGCGCACGATCTCCTCATCACTACCCAACTTCACGCCACGAATGGCGGGCACGTCGGTCGGGGCCGGCAAATAGTCCACGACAGCGTCCAACAGAGGCTGCACGCCTTTGTTCTTAAAAGCAGACCCGCACAGGATCGGGACGAAAGCCAAGGCACAGGTACCCTTGCGAATGCAGGCCCGCAGTACTTCCTCGCTGGGCTCTTCGCCCTCGAGATAGGCCTCCATCGCGTCGTCGTCCTGTTCGACCGCCATCTCGACCAGCTTTGAGCGCCACTCGGCGGCCTCGTCAGCCATGTCGGCAGGAATCTCGCGATACTCGAACTCCGCACCTAGGGTCTCGGCCTTCCAGACGATGGCCTGCATCTTGATCAGATCGACCACACCGACGAAGTCAGCCTCCGAGCCGATCGGCAACTGGGTCACCAGCGGGGTCGCGCCCAGCCGGTCGATGATCATGTCCACGCAGCGCATGAAGTTGGCACCCATGCGGTCCATCTTGTTGACGAAGCACATCCGCGGGACATGGTACTTGTCGGCCTGACGCCAGACCGTCTCTGACTGCGGCTCTACGCCGGCGACCGAGTCGAAAACGGCAACCGCGCCGTCCAGCACGCGCAGCGAACGCTCAACTTCAATGGTGAAGTCGACGTGGCCGGGCGTGTCGATGATGTTCACGCGGTACTTGGTGCCCAAGCGCTCCCAAAAAGTCGTGGTCGCAGCCGAGGTGATGGTGATGCCGCGCTCCTGCTCCTGCTCCATCCAGTCCATGGTGGCATTGCCGTCATGAACTTCGCCGATCTTATGGGAGCGGCCGGTGTAATAGAGGATGCGCTCAGTGGTCGTGGTCTTACCGGCATCGATGTGAGCCATGATGCCGATATTGCGATAGCGCTCGAGCGGATAGGTGCGGGCCATAACTGGGTATCTCGCTTCCGGGTCTCTCGGGTTACCAGCGATAATGCGAAAAGGCGCGGTTGGCTTCAGCCATGCGGTGCGTGTCTTCACGCTTCTTCACCGCAGATCCGCGATTGTTGGCGGCATCCATCAGCTCGTTGGCCAGACGGTCCACCATGGTGTACTCGCTGCGCGCCACCGAGGCCTTGATCAGCCAGCGGATGGCCAGCGCTTGCGCCCGCTCGGGGCGCACCTCGACCGGCACCTGATAGGTGGCACCGCCGACGCGGCGCGAACGCACCTCGACCTCGGGCTTCACATTGTTCAGCGCCTCATGGAAGAGCTTCACTGGATCAGCCTTGGCGCGCGCCTCGACGCGATCGAAGGCACCATAGACGATGCCCTCGGCGGTCGACTTCTTGCCGGCACGCATCAGGTTGTTCATGAACTTGGTCAACACGGTATCGCCGAACTTGGCGTCCGGCAGGATCTCGCGTTTCTCGGCCTTGCGACGACGAGACATGATGCCCGCTCCTAACCCTACTTCGGTCGCTTGGCGCCGTACTTCGAACGGCGCTGGCGGCGATCGCGCACACCCTGGGTGTCCAGGGTACCGCGGATGATGTGATAGCGAACGCCCGGCAAGTCCTTCACACGACCGCCGCGGATCATCACGACAGAGTGCTCTTGCAGGTTATGGCCTTCGCCCGGGATGTAGCTGGTCACCTCAAACCCATTGGTGAGGCGCACACGCGCTACTTTACGCAAAGCCGAGTTCGGCTTCTTTGGCGTGGTCGTGTAGACGCGGGTGCAGACGCCGCGCTTCTGCGGGCAGGCCTGCATGGCCGGCACCTTGTTGCGCGCCTTGATCGCCTTGCGTGGCGCCCGGATCAATTGATTGATCGTCGGCATGCTTTCTTCTCTATCACCTTAGCTTCGAGGCAACGGCCGCTCGCTCCCGCCTCATGCGGACGCTGGCAACGACCAAAAACGTGCGGCAACACGACTAACGGCGCCACAAGAGCCATACCGCCTAGGCTCTCGGGCGTTTTCTGGCAACGGCGGTATCCCGATCTAGGACCAATCCGCGCCGCCGGTATTCGTTTCGATCCGCGGGTCTCTCAGGTCTGGCACAAGTTGGGTGCCGCGATCCGAAAGGGGACCCCGTTGGAAGAGCGCGCATACTATGGATGCGACCCTAGGCCGTCAAGGAGTTCTTACCTGCCCAACCTCGGTCAAAATTTAGACTCTCCGAGGAGGTACAAAGCTAGATGGTTCCTGGGTCTGCGAAGGACACTTGTAGAGACTGCAGGTGGGGCCCATAAGAACTGCATGGCAGCTTTGCTTGGTGAAAGGCGAAGGACGATGAGCTGTAGACGCGCATGCCGACCGAACCGCTCCACGGGCACGCTCCCCTTCCGGCGAAAGGCCGGAATTGCCGGCACGGTGTCTGGTCTGCTCTTGAGTGCAACGGTCGGAGGACTGGCAATGGCTGGAGATGCGGAGGTCGTGGACGTGACCATCACGCCCGAGGGCACCTCGACCTATCGGTTCGATGTCACGGTCCGCCATCCCGATACCGGCTGGGATCACTATGCCGACCGCTGGGAGGTCTTGGATCCCTCCGGCAACAGCCTGGGCGTCCGTGTCCTGGCTCACCCCCACGTAAACGAACAGCCCTTCACCCGCTCGTTGGGCGGTGTGGCCATACCTGAGGGCGTGGACGAAGTGGTCGTGCGGGCACGCGACTCGGTCGACGGCTGGGGCGATGCCACGCTCACCGTGAAAGTGCCGCGCTAGGACACGATCTGCCCTCTAGAAGGCCGAGTCGCTTTACTGCCTGTCGCTAGAGATCGACGGCACGCCGTATTGCTCGCCCTGAACCATCGCCAAGAGATGGCTCAGGCTGTCGCTGCGCGCGTCGACGACGGCCGCCGTCGGCGCCTTGCACATGCCGATGGCTTTCCAATAGCCGGCAACGGTACATTCCTGCAGCCAGCCATCGAAACAAACAGTCGAGCCGACGGAGTAGGTGTAGCCATCGTAGCTACAGTTCGCCCAAGCCGTGCCCATTCCCAGGGTCGCGGCAAAGACACCACCGAAGAGCAGCACTCTCATCGCCAAACAGCCTCCCTTAACGTCCTCACGTCATCTTAGACTGACAGGAGGCGCGGTCTCAATCAAGGCGCAGGGATAGGGAGCGATGGAGATCCAGTCTTATGCGGCCGATCGCGCAGACCCCACCATCGGCGGATCGCCGTCGAGATGGGCGAAGGGCGTGCGGGCGAAAAGACGGCGCACCATGGGTTCGAAATCGGTCAGAGGGCGCGTTTGATAGTCGGGGTCGAAGGCCGTCTGGTCCCAGCGCTCGCAAAAGCGTTCGCAGGCCTCGAAATAGGGATGACCGCGATACTTCTCGCGGGCGTTGCGGTCCAAATCGAGGTGGTGCCAGAAGTAGTAACCCTGAAAGATGCCATGCTTCTGCACCACCCAATGCACCTTGCGGCTGACATAGGGGCGCAGCATGGCGGCCGCCAACTCGGCGTGATCGTCCGGAGCGATCAGATCGCCGATGTCGTGCAGCAGGGCGGCGACAATCCATTCCTCATCGGCCCCGTCGTCAAGCGCTCTGGTCGCGGTCTGCAGAGAATGCTCCAGGCGGCTGATCTTGTATCCGGCGGCCGGCTCCCCCGTCGTCTGCAGAAGCCCCAGGACCGAGTCGACGTGATAGGCCGCCTTGGTTTCCTCGTGGATCGTCATCACGTGGGCATAGTCTTCACGCGTGCCGTCGATCATATGGCGGAAACTGACCGTCTCCATCTCGCTTGTCCTTCTATGGCAGGCTCGTACAGGATGATGTCAAACTGAACCGATTGGCGATCTCAATCCTGCTCCAAAGTGTTTCAAAGATAGAGCAGATTCGCGCGATCTGCTCTAGGGCTGCACGGCCGGTGGGCCATCCCAGCCCGGTGCCATCAATTGGCTCTTGTCGCCGTCGTAATAGGCATTCAGCGCAACCTCCAACTGCTTCAGAGGCGTCTCCCAATCCTCTGCTTCGCGAACGCGGAAGAGGCGCAGACTGTCGTACCAGGGCGTGTCTTCCCGCTGCAGCAGCCAACGCCAGTCGGGGACGTGCGGCAGGATCACCCAGGAGGGAACGCCGATGGCCCCGGCAACATGCACGGTGGTGTTGTCGATCGAGACCACGAGATCGCAGCCGGCCACTTGATCGGCAAAGGCGCCAAGATCGGCAATCGGATCGACGTCGTCGTGGAAGATCTCGATCCCCGTCTTCTCGGTAAAGGCCTTACGCTCTTCCTCGGTATCGCCGTACTGCAAATCGATCAGACGCACGCCGGGGCGATGGCATAGCGTTGCCAGTCGTTCCAAGGTGACGCTGCGCTTGCGCCCTGTGGTGCCCTTGCTCTTCCAGGAGATGCCGATGACGAAATCGTCGCCCGGCCGCTTGTAGCTGCGCGGGGCGGGCGCCTCCAGATAAGCCTGGCGATAAGGAATGGAATCGACCCTGGTGTTGAAGAGCCGCAGCAGATGGCCCATCGGTACATGCTTGTCGAAGGGCGGTAGATTGATCCCCGCGATGCTGGCGTGCGGGCGCACCAAGATACGCGGCCAATGTCGGAAGGAGTGTTTCAACCAATCCTTAAGCGAGGGCTGAACCTCGATCACGATCTCTGCACTGGGATGCCGCTCGGCGACCATGGGCACATAGCGGCAGAACTGCACGGTGTCGCCCACGCCTTGCTCGAGGTGGATCAGCAGGATGCGGTTGCCCAGCTTCTCGCCGTTCCAATAGGGCGCATCGAAAGGTCTGAGCGAGGCCTTGAACTCGGGCGTACCCCAGCGCGACTCGTAGCGCTCCAGCCCCACGGCATAGTCGCCGATCAGCAGGCGCGCGTGGGCCTCGTTCCACTTCGGGGTCGGGTTGTTGGGTGCCACCGCCTGCGCTTGAGCCTGGCGGTTCAGCGCATCCTCGACGAAGCCCGATTCCTTGAGCGCAACGCCCCAGTTGGAGAGCACCTCCGGATCGTCGGGATAAAGCTGCGCCAAGGTCGCGCAGTTCTTCATCGCATCGCGTACGCGACCGCTGGCCAGGAGCACGACGGCAAGGTTCGTATAGCCCTCCTTGCCCTTGGGGTTGGCCTCGATCGCCTGCTTGCAGGCCTCTTCGGCCTCGTCCGCGCGCTCCAGCTTCAATAGGGCCTGGGCACGATTGGCATGCGCGCGCGAATAGTCGGGACGCAGCTCTATGGCCTTGTCGTAGGCCGCCAGCGCATCCTCGTGACGATTCTTCTGCGACAGCGCCTGGCCCAGATTATTGTGACCCTCCGGCATCTCGGGCTTGAGCGCGATGCCCTTCTCTGCGGCCTTGATCGCCTCTTCCAGCAGATTCTGGGTCTTGGCGACGGCCGAGAGGTTGAGCCAGGCCTCGGCCCACTCCGGCCTGGCCTTGACGCAGCGGCGGTAGGCCAAGACGGCCGAGCCCTTGTCGTTGCAGGCGTCGGCGGCAACAGCGAAGTGGAACAGCAGCTGAGGGTCGCAGTCCTCACGCCTGACGAAAGGCTTGGCGGCCTGGGCGACGTCGCGATGACGCCCGGCCTTGATCAGCGCGCCGCAAAGGACCCGCCCAGCCTCCATGTCGTTCGGATTCTCTTTCAGGCGTGCGCGGGCGATTGCCAGGTTCTCCTGCCAACTCCGCTTGACCTCTTCCTTGGGCTTCTCTTCGGTCTCGACGGCTGCGTCCATGGCCCCCTCGTTCAACG